>CAYNNP010000346.1:0-1910 GCA_964398215.1 uncultured Pirellulaceae bacterium
GCAAATAACCTTATGAGCCGATGGGCGATAGCCCCGGTTATTGACGATCTGGTTGTGCTCGAAACCGGGGCTATCATCCTGCGGCTCAAAGGTTTCTGTATCATGAATGTACCTCCTGATCGCCGAAAGTCTTGACGACTTCCGCTACGGCTTTTCACGTTGCCCCTACGCTGACAAAAAATCGATCCTTTGTTCCTCGGAAACTGCTGGTGTAGCTTCGCTATGTATTGGTGCTAACTGAGCTGAGTTGATGACTCGCTTCTTCTTTGGATTGGGTGATGCGATCGTGGCGCTGTGCAGCAAGCCTTGCCATTGCAACGGGTGTCCTTGAAGATCACCAACACTGTTATTGATGATCAAAAGCTGATATCGGTCTGATGAGAATTGATCTAATCTGATCGCATAGTCAGACAGCTGGCCCAAGTCACCGAACATAGGATTGTGGTCTTCAA
Organism: uncultured Pirellulaceae bacterium; assembly: GCA_964398215.1. Lineage (GTDB taxonomy): Bacteria > Planctomycetota > Planctomycetia > Pirellulales > Pirellulaceae > CAYNNP01. Next base: position 453 of record CAYNNP010000346.1, read on the forward strand.
GCCACTTGCTTGGCGATTGTTTCATATCACGAGCGCATCGTGAATAATCATAGAGCGTTATTTCTGAGGCAACCTTCGACGGCTCGTAGCCAAGCACCAGCAGCGATTCTGTTGGACCACTATCGCGATGCGGCTTGGTTGAATTTTGTTGGTCGAATCGGTCTAGCGTCGTGAGCGAGAGTTGCTGCGTTGGACGTTTGAGTTGATGCTGCTGGTTGAGTCGTTTCCATAGATCTGACATGCAAGAACGAAATTCTCGCGATGTCACCTGGGTGCCAAAATCAAGAAAATAGAACCCAGGTAAAGTAAGGTTCGTGCGGCAAACGGACTCGTAGAGATTCTGCCAATCGATGGACTCTAGCAACTTCATCGCTCCACTGGTTTTGCACTCAGTTCAAGACGGATTGAGTGTACCAGGGCGTTTCAGTGAATTGAATGCGTCAATCCAACCGAATACCCAACATCGATGTTGGCGCGCAAAAAAAAATCGCGGCTGGGTTCAGCCGCGATTTAAAACTGTAACAATCGTTCAGACGACCAGACTTAATTGCTGGTCAGCATTGCGATGCGAGATGCTTCGACTTTTGCCTTCACGGTAGCCACGTATGCGGCATCCGCCACACACATGCGATCGTTGGGAACAGTGCAAGTTCGTCCGTTGCTCTTCATCAAACGCACAAAATTTGCATTGATCTCAATCAGACGACCTTGGGTCTTGAAAGTCCCAGTGTTGTCGATCCACATGCGAACACGTGTGTCTGCCAAAGGATTCATCGAATTCGTAACCTTGGCCGAAACAATTGTCATGGCCTCAGTAGCGGGAGCAGGCAAAACGCCTTCATAAGTCGATGGCTGGTTCGTACCGAACAAATCATCCAAGTCCGATGCTCCATCGTTGGATGGCTCTGATGGTGCAGCAGGAGCGCCGAACATATCGTCGTCTTCTGCTGCTTCGGGGGCCGAGTCGGCAGCAGGAGCAGCTGGTGCACCAAACATGTCATCCGCAGCTTGCGTTGCAACAATTGTTTCAGGATTGGAACCGCCGCCACCGAACAAGTCATCAATTGAACCGGCAGCTGGTGCCGGATTCTCTGGTGGAGCACCAAATGGGTCGTCACCACCTGGAGCCGGTGCTGGATCTGCAGGTGCAGCAGGGGCGCCGAATGGATCGTCGCCACCGGGTGCTGGATTCGCTGGTGCAGCAGGAGCCGCACCGAACGGGTCGTCGCCACCAGATGCTGGATTGGCAGGTGCAGGATCAGCAGGAGCCGCGCCGAATGGGTCATCGCCACCAGGGGCTGGTTTGGCTGGCGCAGGATCAGCAGGGGCCGCACCGAATGGATCGTCGCCACCCGCACCGAATGGGTCAGCGCCACCAGGTGCTGGATTCGCTGGTGCAGGATCAGCAGGGGCTGCGCCGAATGGGTCGTCACCACCGGGTGCCGGATCGGCTGGAGC
>CAYNNP010000346.1:2010-5430 GCA_964398215.1 uncultured Pirellulaceae bacterium
CTGGATCGGCTGGAGCTGGATCCATCGGCTTTGAATCTACAGGATCCATTGTTGCGGGCGGAACATCCGATGGCGTGGATGGTTCCGTTGAATCCATGGGCACTGAATTTTCGATAATTGTGCCTTCCGAAGGTACCGAATCAATAATCACACCATTGCCGATTGGCTGTTCAACCATTGGCTGTTCAACCAATGGCTGGTCGAACATAGGCTGTTCAATAACTGTGCCGTCTGTGTAGCCCGAGCTAATAATCGGAGCCGATTCGATCATTGGTGCTGACTCATAAATGGGAGCCGAGCTGATGATTGGGGCCGACTCGATGATCGGAGCCGAAACGATGGGAGCACAGCATGGTGCTGGCGCGGCAATAACCGGTTGTGGACAACAAGTTGGCTGCGGGCAACAGACTGGTTGCGGGCAACAAACGGGCTCCACGTGACATGGATTGGGCGGGCATTCAGGGCCCTTATCTTTGCATCGCTTTAACAGCCATCCTGCCGATGCCGGTCCTACGCCCAACAAGGCGACTAGGCCGCCGACAAGTGCCATTTGAAAGGTTCGACGTATCATTCGTTTCATTTGGATATGACTCCTCCGCGACGCACACGGATGGGTTCGAGAAGAAAAATGCCGCTTGGCATGCATGTGACTAACCTTAAATCATCCATCATGCTAGTTATGAGTAATTTGACCTACAAGCAGCTAAACTGCGGAAAACTTAGTGTTTGCGGAGCAAATAACGGTTTTTGCGATTATGCAGGGGCTGGCGGTCGCGATCTCACCAGTTTTCCGCACGTGGAGAGCCGTCTGGGTTGGGGTTCCAACAGGTTGTGGAAGTTGTCAAACTTCCACAATAGACGGCCCTAAGGCCCTCGGAGAACTACTCTCAAAGGATGATGACCGCTTCATCGCTGAATAGCTTGGGAGCCGTGTTGCCTGGGATTCTTAAGACTTCGATTTCGTCCATTCCGTTTCGCTCAATGGATTGGGCAAAACACCGGACTGGCCTCTAAGTTTGCTAGGTTAGGTAGCTGGAAAGAACCCTTCTGCACCACCCTTCGACATCCGGAATCATTCGACCGTGTTTCGCGTCCTTCAAGGTCTATTTGCGTCCATGAGCCTCGAGCGGAAGTGTCTGCTCTTTTTTGGCTCTGCGCTATCGGTCTTGATGTGCGGTGCTTTTTTCGTGGTGCAAAAACTTGGTAAAGAGCTGGTCAAGAACACGACCCGGCAACGCGCCCAAGACTACGGCGCCGCTGAACTAATGCTGATCCATTCCAAGGCAATCCGAGAAAAGGGGCAGCAGTCACCCGAAGTCGCCGCGCGCCAAGAAACACTCCAAGGCATTCGTGCAGATCTGCAAAGTGAAAGCATCGAGTTCACCATCTTGGGGTTGGACGACGATATGCGATTCAATAACTTACCAGCCAGTACGGTACCAGAGGCAGCTGACGAACTTCAGCGATTGCAGGGACTTGAACCACAGTTTCGCACTCAGCTCGCCAGCACGCTCGGCGAAGAACAAACCGACATCGCTCAACCGGTTGATTTGGGAGAGAACGAAGCGATGACGCGGATAGGTTTGACCAGCACGCCAGTGTTTGCCGAAGTCGGACCTATCAACGATCGGTACATTTTCTACAAACCGATTTTCCCAAAAGCATCTTGCATGATTTGCCATGGGCCGGTCGATTCGACAATCTCACTGAACTCAGCTGAACAGTATCCGTTCCGAGTCGTTCGTGTCAGCATGCCCTACCAAGACACCGAAAAAACGACGACTTGGATTAGCGCGATTGTGATTGCGTTGGCGATGCTGATTGTGGCGGTCACTCTTTTTGTCTTGCATGCGATCGTACGGTACCTCGTTTTGCAACCGCTGTATCACTTGCGAGACGTCAGTGACGCGATCACTCATGGAGATATCAACCAACGTGCCACATTGGACACAGAAGACGAATTCCGCGAATTAGCGGACGCTTTCAATCGAATGTTGCGCCACATGACTGAAACTCAGGAACAGATTAGCGATGTCAATCAAGAGTTAGATGGGCGCGTGGATCAGCTTGCGCAGTTGAATCTTCAGCTGTATGAAGCCAATCGTGTGAAAAGCGATTTTCTGGCAAACATGAGTCACGAATTGCGCACGCCGCTGAACAGCATCATCGGTTTCTCTGATGTACTGCGGGGAATCGAAGCCTTGGATGACAAGCAGCGCCGGTATGCCGAGAACATTCAAAAGAGCGGTCGTTTGTTACTAGAAATGATCAACGACATTTTGGATTTGGCCAAGGTCGAAGCTGGCAAGATGGAGATCCGGCGTAGCGATGTCAATTTGTCTCGCTTGATCTCTGCGCAATCCGACATGATCCAATCACTTTCCGAAGACAAGAACATATCTCTATCGATTGAAGTTCCCGACGACCTACCAACGGCTCACCAAGACGCCAACAAACTGGGGCAAATCTTGAACAATTTGCTCGGCAATGCGATCAAATTCACGCCAGAGGGCGGCATGATTACCGTCCGGGCAACCGACCTGGGCGACGGACGTTTTCGGTTGCTGGTCAAAGACACAGGCGTTGGAATCGCAGAAGAAGACCATGGCGTGATCTTTCAAAAGTTCCGGCAGAGTCGAAAAGTCTTGGATGGCGAAGGCCTGACGCGCGAGTATGCAGGAACTGGCCTGGGGTTATCGATCGTGAAAGAACTCGCGAAACTCTTGGGCGGCGAAATTGACTTTGAAAGTGAACTTGGACAAGGAAGTTCGTTTTGGGTCACTTTGCCATGGCAACTAAGCGATCGACCAAAGATTGACGTATTGCCAGTCCAGTCGCTTACCACATTGCCTTTGCCACACGAAAACTCTTAAGCCTTCCGACGCGATATGAAACCAGTTGAAATCTATACCGATGGCGCTTGCAGCGGGAACCCTGGACCTGGAGGCTGGGCGTTCATATTGCGATGCAGCACGACGCAAAAGGAACTGGAACGCAGTGATGGTGAGGCCGATACCACCAACAACCGGATGGAGCTGATGGCGGTGATCCGTGGACTGGAGGCGTTGAAGGAACCCTGCCATGTGACGTTGTTCGCGGATAGTAATTATGTCTTGCAAGGAATGAAGAGCTGGATGGCGGGCTGGAAGAAACGAGGCTGGAAGCGCAAAGAGGGTTCAAGCCTCAAGCCCGTCAAGAACGACGATCTGTGGAAGCAATTAGACAAATTGATGGCCATGCACGAGATCAAGTACGAACACGTCAAAGGTCACTCCGGCCACCTAGAAAACGAACGCTGCGACGTACTAGCTGTCGCCGCCTACCAGCAATATCTGAAACGCAAATAGACTCGTAAAACGCGTAGCGAAAGTCGTCAACGGCTTAGGGTTGAGTCGGCCTCCGAGGGCGTGATTTATTGTG
>CAYNNP010000347.1:0-5399 GCA_964398215.1 uncultured Pirellulaceae bacterium
TGAGCGTCGAGAGTTGGCCGCAAAGTTCCCGGCAACGCGGATCGCAGACACTCCCAATCCAGACGAGTGGTCACAACGACTGTTGGCCGAAGCGAAACAGCGGTTGGCCGAACCCGAGACAATTCGGTCTGGCGTCGCGATGCTTAGCGCGGTGTCCGAGCGATGGCCGGAAACAAAAGCAGCCGCCGACGCGAAAGAGATCCATGCGAAGTACGATGCCAGTAATGAAGGTGATTGGAAGACCAAGCAACGAGAACTCGTTGAAGAACGTCTGCTTGCCGACACAAAGAGCGAGGAGGCATTGGCAACCGAAACGCTACCTTTCCCATCGCTTGAGTACATGCGATCGAGTTCGCTGTTCAATGCGATCGAAGGTTGGAAAGTAATCGGAATCTTAACAAAGGATTCCGATCTCCGCGAAACAGCAAAGAAGAAGGTTCAGGAGTTAACCGCACTGGCCAAGTAGCCCGAAAGATTGGCTGACATTGGCAAACAGAAACAAAAGCCGTACGGCCTGCCGTGGTTATCAGGGTAAATCAGTTTTTGAATCTGGTCATTTTGGTAACGCGACGCGTGAGTCTTGAGGTTGCATCTTCGCCGCAACGTATCAAGACTCATTTGTTCGACCTGGATGAAGCGAAGAGAAAACCAGCTGCGAAGCAGCGACATGCTGTAGCCTTGGGCGTTAGCCGCTCGGGTCCAAGGCTACAGCATGTCGCCATTCCGTGGCTGGCGTATTGCGGGGCAACCTCAGTTTCTGAATGGTCTGGATGAGCAAGAACGAAGTCGTAGAGCCGAAATTGTAAAACGTCGCCTTGGTTCGCAGAACGAACAGACTCGGTAAAACCAGAGGACCTGCTCAGCAACAGACAGCAATACTATGCGTGATGAAAAGCGGTGCACGGATAGCTTTGTATGCTACATAAACAATCTGTGTACCGCGCTGACCGCACCTTGCCTGCTTCATTCAATTTCCTGATTTTCAAAATTGAATCGATATGTCGGCTGGACATCAACTACGGATGTAGGTAATTGTACTTACAAGCGTAGTTAAACACGAGGTAGATCAATGGCGAAACCTGAACGTGCTCCACTGTCGGAAACGCAGTGGGAGATCATGCAAGCAGTCTGGCAGCTTGGCGAAGGAAGTGTCTCGGACGTTTGGAAACAAATGTGCGAGTCGCGCGAAGTTGCTCGCAATACGGTCCTGACGCAAATGGATCGCTTGTACAAAAAGCGATGGCTGAAACGCCGAGAAGACGGCAACCGCCATCTTTATTCTGCAACCAGCAAGAAAGAAGTAACACGCCGCGAACACGTCAAACGTTGGGTCGAAACTGCGTTTGCTGGTGCGGCGGACCAGTTGGTCCTTTCACTTCTTGAGAGCCAAAAGTTGACTGCCGAAGAGCGGCAACGTATCCGCGAGATGATCGATTCAGCAAAAGGGGGCAAGAAATGATCGCTGATATTTCACAGGGTGCCATTCTGACTTGCGTGATTGGCGTTTCGATTATCGCCACCGCGGTTGTCGCAATCACCCGACTTGCTCGTAACCGAACGAGCGCCATGGATATGTTGTTACGGACATCTATCCTGACGTTACTGCTTTTGCCACTCGTGCAATTCATCTGCGATAGAACTCAGCTTGGTTGGCATGTTCCAGTACTCGCTAGCTCAGATCCAAAAGCAACGGTTGAACCAAACAAACTTTTACCGCACCCTGCCGAAGCGCCCGTTGAATTGCTGATCGAACCACCACCCTCTGAACCGCTCGCGCCGGTCGTCTATTACCAAACCGAAGCGCAGGAGAAAGACACCGCTTCAGCAGCTGACGAAGCTTTCGATTCAACGGACCACCCAGCGAACGAATCATCATCTGTGCAAGCGGTACCGATCGGTGATACGGTCGAAACGAAACGCACAAACGAGCCCATAAATTGGGCTGGAATGGTGGCACTATTGTGGGTTTTGGGTGTCATGGTGCTTGTGCTGCGAGGCGTCCCAGCGCGAGTTATCCTGTTACGGATTTGTCGTAGGGCAAGGAGACTGGACGAAGACCAATCGGATCGAATCCGTGGGCTTGGGATCGATTCGCTTCGGCTGGACCAACTGCGTGTTACGAATTCGATTCATGGGCCCGCCGTCGCCGGTGTATGCCGTCCATTGATTCTTTTGCCTGCGAATTTGTTTGATCTGGATGATGCAACTTTAAAGTCCGCTATCCTTCACGAACAAGCTCATATCCAACGACGCGATCCGCTGATGTTGTGGGCAGCCGGGCTACTGAAAACTCTTTGGTGGTTTCATCCTTCGGTTTGGCTTCTTTGCTCAAGCTTTCGTCGCACCATTGAAACCATGTGCGACAATCATGCGATCGAATCCGCAGGTTCAATCAGCTACGCAGAAACACTTTTGCGTTTATCCGAGCGGTACAAATCGAATCACTCACACGCTCTTTCGCTTTCAATGCTGGGCAAGCAAACGCGGCTGGAACGTCGAATCGCGAGTCTTTTGAATTCGGATCGTGACGGGCGTATCCGAGCAGACTGGAAAACCAAGCTAGCCATCGCAGTTCCAATCGCATTACTCGGATTCGCTTCGGCGAGCCAGCTATGGGGACAGCCACCAGAAAAACCGCAAGATGTTGAAACCGAAACGCAAGAAACCGCCGCAAAAGAAACGACATCGGATAAGGTTGGAAAAACTCCTGTTGTCGCTGCGTTAAACGTTGCACCATGGATGATTCACGGCACCGTGATTGACCAGGAATCGGGCAATCCAGTTGCGGGAGCACATGTGTTTGCAAGGATAGGATGGAAGGGCGATCCCGATGCGCAAACGATTTCAGATGCGGACGGTAAGTTCTTTATTCAAAATGTCAAACATAAACGGCACATCGTGTGGGCCACAACCGACACGATGACGTCTGGGACGCGTTACAGCAGTGAAGATGCATCCTTTGACGACGCGGGAACATTGAAAGAATCTATCTCGTTGAAACTCCATCCAGGAACCAAAGTCCGTGTGCGGGTTGTTGACGCAAAGAGCGGAGAGCCAATCGCTGGTGCCAAGGTTTACGGAGCCTGGATGCAGTCGCACTTGACGGACGCTGATGGCTACGCATTTACAAACCCTTTGTCTGGCAAATCGAATTCACACACTTGGACCATTCGAGCTCGAGCCGCGCGATACGGCGAAGCAGTTCAGGACATCGACATTCGAGCAGCCAAGCATGATGAACTTGTCACACTGAAAATGCTTCCTGGCATCACAATCGAAGGCAAAATCACTGACGCCCTGAATGACAAACCGATCGACGGCGCGAGCGTGATGGTCAATATCCCTGGTCGGCATTCTTTTTGGTTGGACACTAAGTCCAAGGACGGAAGCTATCGTATAACCGACGTTCCCTACACGCCCGGTGTGACACTTTCCGCACAATGTGATTCAGGGTACGAACTTTTTCGCAAGCCGCTGGAGTTTAAACCGAAGGCCCATCTGCACAGACAAGACGTTCAAATGCAACGCATCGCCAAGGGTGGTAGCTGGATTGCAAATGTCTTTTCAGATGACGGTCCCATCGAGGGAGCGACGGTCGAGCTAAAGTCACGGAAAGACGAAACCATGATCACGAAAAAGACGAATGAAAAAGGCGATGTGTTCTTTGGAGATCTGTACCTGGATGACGAAGGCTATGACGCTTGGGTTCGCGCCAACGGTTTCGCCGACCAGCGTGAACTGTATATCGCTCCTTGGGATGGCCAAGGACCCCAAAAGACTCACATGTTTCGACTGAACAACGGTCATACACTTCGGGTTCGCGTCGCTGACGAAAACAACCAACCGATCAACAGAGTCCATGTGCGAGTCGGGCGTACGGGTTTTTCTGTACGCACAGACGCAAACGGCCTCGTCCGCTTTGACGGCTTGGAAGAAATGGACACGGTTAGTTTTACCGCGGATGGTTACTCCGATGTTCTCCGTCAGCGACTTGCAATGGACACCCAGCAACCAGTCGATGTTGTCATGAAACCAGCGGGTTTCATCAAGTTAAAAGTTGTCGAATCCGATGGCCAACCGATTTCGCGCTACGTTGTCAAAGGCTGGTTCACCCAGGACAGCCGCAATGACGATGCGCCAGGAAGTATCTCCAGTCGGTTTTCACAGGTCGGCGTTCCGATCATCGATGAAGATGGCGAGGGACTGATTCCTGATTGGAGTTTGAATCAGGCGGCGATGCTGTTTGTCACTGCAGATGGCTATCGTCGTGGTGTAGTATCTCGCGCGGTTGCCAAAGCGAAATCGGAAGCTACTGCGGTCAAAATTGTCTTGCAAAAAATCGACCCCGCGAAAACCAAACGTGTCGCCGGACGATTGCTTCGTCCCGACGGAACGCCTGCGGCAGGGGCACGGATTGCAGTGATCGTTGGCCGGCCCAACATGTCACCAAAATTTAGCTGGCAGGGCTGGAATCGCCAAACTCATTTACAGGCTGCAATCGAACGAGTCGAACACGGAATCGTCGACGCCGATGGCAAATTCCAGTTCAACAACATCCCTCCAGGCGGTTCGATCTGGCTGGCTTACGATGGCAATGTACCGCGTCAAATCATTCGAGACCTAGAAACCAAAACTGCCAAGGAGTTGGCGAACCTATCGTTGAAGACATCGGTCGCAGCACAAATCCAATTGGTACGTAGCCCAGAGTTTGAAGGCCAACGTTTTCACTACACGATCGAGGATGGCGAAGGAACCAAAGTGAAAAGTGAGAGCCGAATCCTGCCCAATCGGTCTTTGATCGCCAAGAACCTGCCACCGGGAACCTACGACATTACGATTAGCGTTAACGGGCAAAGCCACGACTATGTCATTAGCGTCGCTCAAGGTGAACACGCAAAGATCCACTTTCCGCCGGAGCGGTTTTTGAAGCAATTGGTCGAGCAAGAAAAACCATTCATTCAAATTCGCCCCGTTGAAATCGTCAAACAAATCTTGAGTCGGTAAAACGACGTTGAATCAGTCAATCGAAAACGCAATCAAACCTCGCTATACATCGCGTATTTGAAGGAACATAGATATGAGTCGTACCATTGTTGCTTTACTGTTTTTCGTTTCCGTTGCCAGTAACGCGTGGTCAGCAGAACCACGGTCGCTTGCAAGTGTGCCGTCGGACGCGGCATTCTTCTTTGGGATTCACAACCAAAGTGATTTCGTTCAGCGCGTTTCCAACAGTGAATTCGCTCGGCTATTTTCAGAGATGGTGGGAGGCGAAATGGCAGAAGCGATTCCATCTATTCAAGAAATCGCTCCCATGATGCCCATCATGATTGAGTTTGGAGATGAAGCCGATGGCATCGATGCCGGGGACCAAAAACCATCGGACGCCGAACTGGTCATTA
>CAYNNP010000348.1:0-5364 GCA_964398215.1 uncultured Pirellulaceae bacterium
GGCTAGCGCCAGCGGCTCACAAAAATATGCCACGTCAATAAATCAACAAACGTCTTGACGTCTTTCGCGACGGAATCCGCCGGTCCCTATCGCGTCAAACCTAGGAAATCGGCTCCTTGGCGGAAGACGACGTCAACCGGGATACCTTTTTCACGCAGCAAATCCAGTTCGGATTGAAGCTGCTTACCGATGACTCCTTTCTCTGAAATCAATTTCTTGGCACCCTCGTAGTCCCCGTTGCCTTGCAGTTGCAGCAGCAGCGACGAGAGATCGGCCGTGGCCTTTCGGAATTTATCAACGTTCACGCGGTACTTACCATCCGCCTGTTTCTCGAAAGCGCCTGCTTCGCGAAAGAAGTTAAAACGGATCATGTTCGCTTTGCCGTGAGCGCTGGATGCACCGAATCGAACGCTGCGAAAAATGCCTGCCATGAACGTCACATAGAAATCTTTCAAATCCGCTTTGATCTCGCCTTTCGCATGCAACTGATTGATCATGTGCAACCCCAAGATATCCGCCTTGCCTTCTTCGATTGCACTGGACTGCTCTTTCAATGCCGATCGAACGGTGCCACTACCGTCCAACGTATTTTTGATCCCCAAACCGTGCGCGACTTCGTGGAACATCGTATTACTAAAGAACGCATCGAACGTAATGTGATCGCGTTGATCATCAGCGATCAATTCGTCAGCGATCGGCAACAGGATCTCATCGAACTTAGCACGCATAGCATTCTTTAGCTGCAGTCGCCGCGTTCCCTTCTTCAGCTGGACTTGTTCGTCGTTGGGAAGGTTAATCGCAATCGTTTTGGATCCCGCGTTGCAATCGCCAGCGTAGTAGATGACATCGTAAGCGTTCAATTCGGTATCAGTTCCTGGTTTTTCTTGCTTGTACTTGTCTGGCACTGGCAGTGTTTTTTGTAGCTCCGGCAAAAACTGGGAGTACTTGGCCAGCCGCCCGCTCCACTCTTTGTCTTTGACCAACACATAGCATTCATGTGCGGCCTTGTACCCGTAAAGCTGGTCTTCGTAAGTTTCGATCGGACCGATCACAACATCGATCGTGTTATCGTGCATATCCAACCAAGCCATGTCGCTGGGCTGGTAGTCGTCGGTCAAAAGTGCTTGGGCGCGGAGCAGCAAGTATCGTTTGAGCCCAGCGTCTTCAGCCAATTCAGCGGCTTGGTTCAAAAGGCCCGATGCGATCTCCATCTCTTTGGCAAACTGCTCTCGATAAGCAACCGTGATCAACTTTCCGTTGTCATCACGCCGGATAAACGTATACAAGCCGTCTTTGCCACTCAGATTCGCCGCTTCGAATTCCGCTTTGGTGATATCTTTCGGGTAAAAATTGGCACCCAGCGGTTTGGGGCCAGTGCCAGGAACAAAGGGTTGATTTCCATTCAGGCGATCCCACGGGCCATAGTTGATCTTGGCAAACCGGCGCATTTTCTTGTCTTCGCCCAACGATTTTTTAAGATCACGCCAGCTCCCATAGGCTTCGTACCAAAAACACTTGTCCATCATTTGGCCAGCTTCGATCAACAACGGAATCATCTTCTTTTGATTCGGCGTCAAAACCGAAATGTCTGTCGTCAGGTCAACCGTCGCATAAGCCTTCAACCGCGAGGAAAGGTCAACAGCCTCTTGCGCGATCATCCTGGAGGATGAAGTGAACAGAACGACAAAGCAAAAGGCGAACGCAAATCTCATGGCAACGACTTGGGAGAAAAGGAATCGGTATCCAGTGTTGGTCAAACCAGCATTGTATCGAGCGATTGCCAATGCATCCATCGTGCCGGGAAAAGTGGCAGGGCAAAGCAGTTTTTCAAACTGCTAAAGTAGCTCGGCTCTCCGAGCCGAGAAATCGGCAGGTCTCTGCTGGGACAGCCGAGCTACTATGTTGGCTATTGGATAATCTCGTGTTTTTGGAGTTGGGTCGGTAAAGACAAGTGCGTTAGCATGGGCTTTGAGACATCACACCACCAACTCCAAACTGCCATTCGGCCGATGACAGATTCAGCAGCACGATTAAAACGAATTTGTCAATTCAGTGATGAAGTGCTGTCATTGAATCCGCGCGAGTGCCAAATCCGTGCGGCTCATGGGCTGATCGATGGCCAGTTGGTTGAAATGGAGACTGGTGAAGGAAAAACACTCTCGATAGCGTTGGCAGCTGCCGCTTTGGTGCAGCGTGGGCACCGCGTCCGAATCGCAACAGCCAACGACTATCTGGCGCAACGAGACGCCGACTGGATGCGCCCGTTGTACGCGGAGATGGGACAGGCTTGCGAAGTTGCTTTGGGGCAAAAAAGCAGCGGTCACGCCGACGTTTGCTACGGAACACTGCGTCAGTTTGCCTTTGAGTTTCTGCGGTCAAGAACCGACAATCCAGGCTCGCTAAACTCGGATCACGAACAGTTTGGCTTTGACGTCTTGATCATTGACGAAGCGGATAGTTTGCTGATTGATGAAGCTCGAATGCCGATGGTGATCCACGGTGCTAGCGATGCAATTGACAAACAAACCGAAGCGAACTTTCGCTGGGCAGCGTCACAGGCAGCAGAGTATGACGAAAATGATTTCGTTATCGACGCATCGCGGCAAGTCGCTCTTACGGATGCTGGGCAACGCCGCTTTTTTGCTGCCTCGATTCCTCCCGAACTAAACAGCCTGACGACGACCGACCTGCAGCACGCTGTCGAACGCGCAATCTATGTTCGGCGAACGCTGCAACCGGAAGAACATTATTTGCTGGCCGGCGATCGGATTGTATTGGTCGACGAATTCACGGGACGTGCGACTCCTGAACGAAGTTTTGGTGGCGGTATTCAACAAGCCATCGAGGCGCAGCACAACTTGCAGATTTCTACTCCCAGCCATCCAGTCGCGCGAATCACGACGCAAGACTTTTGCATGAACTTTCGGCATCGATGCGGGATCACTGCGACGGCGAGCGATGAATGTGCTGAGCTGCAAAGCGTGTATGGACTAAAAGTAACGCGAGTCGATCCGTTTCGCGCGTCGCAGCTCAAGGTCTTAGATCCGATTGCGTGCCGTGACCACGACGAAAAAATCGAACGGATTTGCGATGAAGCACAAGCGACCTTTCGCGAAGGTCGACCAGTACTGATCGGAACGCGGACGGTTCACGAGTCTGAATTGATCCACGATCGTTTGCTCGGAATGCGAATCGAGAGCAGCGTTCTGAATGCTCGACAAGACGCTGACGAAGCCAAGATCATTGCTCGCGCCGGACAAACAGCTGTGATCACGGTTGCCACCAACATGGCTGGACGAGGCACCGATATTCCGGTGTCCGACACCGTTCGATCGGCTGGTGGTTTGCACGTGATTGTCTCGGAAATGAACTCGGTGGCGCGGATCGACAAACAATTGATCGGCCGATGTGCTCGCCAGGGAGCACCCGGCAGCGCTCGCATTTTCGTAAGTCCCGATGATTTTGTGTTCACGCAGTCATTCAACGATTCGCAGCTTGAGAAAATTCGCCGGTTGCCCCCAAACCGACTTTTTGCCAAAGCACAGGCGGCTCAAAAGAAGCTTTCGCAGCGATTCAGAATGGACCGAATCCAAATGGCTGCCCAAGAACGTGAACTTGGCGACGCAATGAAAACACTTGGCCTGGATCCGTGCATGGACTTGATTGCGGACCCGATTTGACCGCCACACCGTGGTATCAACACTTTTCCACCCGCGACGATTGAATGCAAATGATCTTTGCGTCGCCGCACAAGTTGGCTAGTCTGCCGGAACGAGTGCAACGTGTTTTGTTAGCGTTAGTCGCGAAAATCTGCGGACGCAGCATCGATGTGTGGCTTCAGCTACTGGACGCCGCCGTTTTTCGCTAACTCTGACAGTTACCCAATCCGAAATCTCATAATTGCAAACCCATCATGCTTCACGCAGTAATCATGGCAGGCGGCAGCGGCACACGGTTTTGGCCCGCAAGTCGAAAACTATTTCCAAAACAACTTTTGACGCTTTACGGTGACCGGTCAATGATCCAGTCGACGGTTGACCGACTGGGCGACTTGGTTGGCAAAGAACAGCAGCTGATTTTGACCAACAAAGTGCTGACCGAAGCGGTTCGAGAACAGTTGCCCGAATTGCCTGCAAAAAACGTGATTGGTGAACCTTGCAAGCGGGACACGGCACCCTGCGTCGGTTTGGCGGCCGCGATTGTGCGTGAGAAAGACGCCGAGGGGATCATGGCTGTGATGCCGTCGGACCATGTGATCACCGAAGCAGCGAAGTTTCAAGAAGCGATGCGATTGGGTGAACGATTGATCCAAGAAGACCCGACGCGGATCGTTACATTTGGAATCCGGCCGACCTATCCAGCCGAGTCGTTCGGGTACATCGAAAGCGCGGACAAGATCGCTGGTGACGCGGGCAGCGTGTTCAAAGTCAGTCAGTTTCGCGAAAAGCCGGATCGAGCGACAGCGGAACAGTATGTCGCCGCGGGCAATTTTTATTGGAACAGCGGGATATTCTTGTGGCGCGCGTCAACGATACTCGACGCGCTGGAAAAACACGAACCGGAGATGTATTCGCATTTGCACGCGATCGAGAAAGCGATCGGTTCCGCCGACTTTCAAGAAACGTTTGAATCCGAGTTCGCAGCGATCAAAGGCACTTCGATCGACTACGCTGTGATGGAACGTTACAAAAACGTGGTCGTCATCGAAGCTCCCTTTCCCTGGGACGATGTCGGCAGTTGGCAAGCTCTTTCGCGGTTGCATGCTCCCGATTCAGAGGGCAACACAGTCGTCGGATCACACGTCGGGATCGACACAAAAGGCACCATCGTCATGTCGCAGGCGGGCCATACCGTGGTCACAATCGATGTTGACGATCTGATCGTTGTGCAGACAGAAAACGCAACGCTCGTCGCGCCCAAACACGCAGAAGAACGCGTCCGCGAAGCAGTCAAGGCGTTGGAAGAAAACAACTTAGACGCATTACTGTAGCATTCATAACCAGCAGATTGTTTGCAACACATCATGACAGACGGATCACTTGAAACGAGAGTCATTGAACTTGAGATTCAGCTCGCCCATGCGCAGCGAATGATGGAACAGTTGAACGAGGTTGTGACCGAGCAGTCGTCGATCATTTTGGGGCTCAAGCAAAGCCTTACAAAGACTCAGAGTCAGATCGAAGAACTGAAGTCAAATACCGACTCACCGCTGGATCCGTTTGACGAAAAACCGCCGCATTACTAGTGCGTCGATGGGTTCGGACGTACCGAAAATCGTTGAAGGTTTGTTGATTTATTAACGCGGCATGTTTTTGTGAGCCGATGGGCGATAGCCCCGGTTATTGACGGTCTGGTTGTGCTCGA
>CAYNNP010000349.1:0-5359 GCA_964398215.1 uncultured Pirellulaceae bacterium
CGACCCGGGGCTTTGTTGTTGAAGTCCTTCGGACTTAGTTTCACGCCGAAAAAACGAAACCGGTAGGGGGCCGGCCGCAACCTTGGGCTAACGCCCAAGGCTATATGCTGTCGCCACTTCGTGGCTGGCGAACGGTGGTGCAACATCAGTTTCTAAACGGACACTCGTTTGTGGGGACACCGCAATTTGTGGTGTTGAAAAACTGAACACCCCGCAAAAGCGCAACTTCAAAACTCACGCTTCGGGTTACCAAAGAAGGCCGCAGAATTAGCCCAGTTCGATTTCGACGGGGCAATGATCGGAGCCGAATATGTCGGCTCGGATTGACGCGGATTGGACTTGTTCCATGATCTTGTTGCTGACGAAAAAGTAATCCAAACGCCAGCCGATGTTGCGCTCTCTCGCGTTGTTGCGATAGGTCCACCAACTGTATCGCTCGGGCTCGATATCAAAGTCTCGAAACGAGTCTATAAACCCTGCGTCAACGATCCTGTCGACTCCCGCTCGTTCGTCTTCGGTGAATCCAGCGTTCTTGCGATTCGTTTTAGGATTCGCCAAGTCAATTTCCTTGTGGGCGCAATTCAGATCACCACAGAAAATCACCGGCTTGCGGCGGTTCAATTTGCGGACGTAGGCCAGAAAATCTTCGTCCCACTGCTTGCGATAGTCCAATCGCTTCAAGCCGCGCTGTGAATTTGGCGTGTAGACGTTGACGAGATGAAAATCATCGAACGTTGCCGTGACAACTCGACCTTCGCTATCGTGCTCTTGGATACCAATGCCCAACGAAGTGTTCTTTGGACGCTGCTTGCTCCAGATCGCCGTCCCGCTGTAGCCCTTCTTTTCAGCGCTATTCCAATATTCGTGGTACCCAAGGTCTTCGGCCCAGCTCAGGTCGACCTGGCTGGATTCCGCTTTGGTCTCCTGCAAGCACAAGACATCGGGCGACTCTGATAGCACAAAGTCCTTCAGGCCCTTGTCCATCGCCGCGCGAATCCCATTCACATTCCATGAAACTAGTTTCATTGCAAAAATCCGCTTGCGCTATCGCTTGTTCTTGCCACCCGGCGGACGCTTGCGTTTGTTCGGCGCGAGCACTGGTTCTTCCGGAGGTTTGATCTGATTGCGAACCTTGTCCGTCCAGCTTTCTTTCTTTGGCGATGAATCAACAAGCTTGCCCTCCACCACGCCCGGGTCGGTCGGATTTGATTTTGGCAACGTACGTTTGACCAGCACTCGCTCGCACATGCCCCAGATACTGCTTGCGATAAAGTACAAGCACAGTCCAGCTGGGAAGCGAAAGAAGAATAGACCCATCATGATTGTCATGAACAACATGATCTTTTGCGTCATCGCGGTCTGTTCGTCTGTCGCCGGTGGCATGAACATCTTTTGCTGAAAGATGAACAACGCGATCACGATCACGGGCAAGATATTGAAATATGGCCCCATCCAACCAGTGCCGCGTCCGGATAAATACTCCCACAACCAGTCACCCCAATAAGTGAACTGATCGGGACCGGAAAGGTTGGAGGCCCAGTTGGTTGCAGTGTGGAGGGGTTCACCACGAAGCGAAATGTCGACCGAAAGTGCACGGTACAGCCCCATGAAGATTGGCAGCTGCATGAACATCGGCAAGCAACCTGCCAGAGGATTGAATCCAACGCGTTGCTGAAGCTCGCGCTGTGCCTTCAATCGGCCTTCCATGTCATCCTTGTACTTCTCGGCGATCTTTTTCATCTCAGGGGCCAGTTCTTGCATCCGCTGTGCATTAACTGCCGCTTTACGACTGAGCGGGAACATGGCGCCACGTACGATCACCGTCAACATGATGATCGCGACGGCGTAGTTGCCAACGATCGAATACAGAATGTGCAGCAAACCGCCCAGGATTTTGGCAAAGAACGCAAAGATCGGCCAACCGTAGTAGATGGTGTCATCCAAGTTCTTTGTCTGCATCAACTCAGGCTCTTTTGGCCCAGCAAACAACCGGAACTGATGCGACAGTGCTTTCTTAGGCGGGATCGTTCGCACCACGCTATCCAAGAAAAAGGAAGTGTTCACACCACGTTCGGTGTGACGTTCCACTTTCTCAAGATCAGATAGCAGTGTCCCCGTCGCACTCCTGAAAAACTTGATCGATTTGTTTTCGCCGGTAGGCAAGTACGCGACGGTAAAGTACTGGGCATCGACTCCGATGTACTCCATCGTGCGTGAAGCCTCGCTATCGGTTTCCGCGAAAAAGTTCTGGTCTGCTTTCGCCTTGTCACTATTACCTTGCTTCCAAAGTCCATATCCGCTGAGCAGTTCGTGTCCTTCGGCATCCGTCTTGTAAACAATATCGCGTGCCGCTGTCCCACCAAAATTGGGACTGTTCTTGTAACTGTACCACCAGCCTTCCATGGTCAGGCCGTTGGGGCCTTCGACGCGATAGGCAAGGTCTTGTGGTTTGCTGCCCAAGTTTGTGATTTCAACATCCATGTTCAATTCATAGGAACCTGGACCCAGCGAATAGCTGCGGCGCATTCGTACTGATTCAGCGCCGACGGATTCCATTTCGGTGTCCGACAGCGTCAATGCGAATTCGGCAATCTGCATTTTTGCATTGCCCGCCTCCATTTCCGTTTCCGTGGCATCCCAAACCAACGTGGTTGGGTCCAGCATGCCGGAGATTGATTTTTGGTTGACTGTAATTGTTTTTCCATTGACCTTGCCCAGAGTCAACAAGCATGACAGGCGGTCCAGATTTCCATCGATTTGGTCAGCGCCGCCGTAGCGTGAAAGGCGAACGAGATCCAACGGGTGCTCGGACAGTTTTGCGGTGAACAACATCGATTTGCCACTACGCATGACTTCGACGGTGACCTCGTCACCTGCGGTTGTTTTGGCCAATGCGATATCAATGTCTGCAGGCAATGCGACGGCGCTGCCTGCGACAGCAACAATGACATCACCAGGTTTGATGCCAACCTGGCCGTCAGCGCTAGCCAATGAAGCCGGCGTGCCGTGACCGACAACGTTGACCAAGACACCGTCGATGGTCGCTGCCGATTGACCAGCAAAGTAACCTAAATAGCCTGATCGAGTATCAACGCGGCTGTACTGAAAACGACCATCCTCGCGGCGTTTGGTCAATTCAATGCGTTCGATGCCACCGCCGCGTGAATTCAAAGTCACCAGCATCCAGTATGGGCTATCAGGAGCCATCGAGCCCAGCGTCATCCACTTGGGATCAGTGACTCGTTTTACTTCGGGAGTATCATCACTTGGGTCGGGATCATTCGCTTGGGCAGGGTCATCATCATTTGGTTTTGCGTTTGCGGGATCGGCATCGCCACCCGCGCCGTCTGCGTCTTGTAAATCATCGACAGCGGCAGCACCGTTGTCACCGCCTTGCGCAGCCTGCTTTTGCGGCGGCGGCAGAAACATGATTCGCAACGACATGTAGATGAAAAAGAATGCCGTTGAAAAAACGATGAATTTAAAAAGACCGCGTTCCACGATTGCTGTTCGTTGTGTGGGAGGG
Organism: uncultured Pirellulaceae bacterium; assembly: GCA_964398215.1. Lineage (GTDB taxonomy): Bacteria > Planctomycetota > Planctomycetia > Pirellulales > Pirellulaceae > CAYNNP01. The sequence goes on from CAYNNP010000349.1 coordinate 3,527, forward strand.
AGCTAAGGTTGCCGAAGCTGAAACTGGATCCGGTTCTGCGTGCGTTCGAACGCGGGTCCGCCAAGTTGACTTCGCTGAACGAGGTCATTGGAACCCATGAACTTTCGCTGCAAACTGCCAGAGCGAAAGCAATTGATCCCATCTCATCTGGAGTGGTGTTCGAGCAGATTCCTGGCGGCGATGTTGCCAAAACTACTTATTTAGCCAAGTATTCTTGCTGGCAACGCTATTCTTGGGAAGCCGAACCGATCAATCCTGAATAAGTTTCGCAAGGAAAGATTGACGCAGCCGACGATATCGGGAGATCTGGGAGGATTTCCGGGTATTGCGAGTTAGGGACCACGGCCACCTTTTGCTCCTGCCTGCTTCCTGCCAACTCAGCTTGCGCCCTCAATCGGCTAAAATTGGGCCTCGATACCGTAGCGGCATGTTTTGCACGCACCAGTTACTCGCGCGGGAAATGATAGGGATGCACAGCGGAATCGTATTTGTCATCGTTTGCTTCGTCATCGTTATCGGAATCTTCGCATGGATGCGGCATCACTTTGCGAAACAGCGAACGCTAGGAATGCAGTCGCTGGCCAATTCGCTGGGTTTGCAGTTCACTGGCGGCAAGGACTATTCGTTTGACGAACGATATGACTTCGTCAACAAACTCTGCCAAGGCAAGAAACGATACGCCTACAATATCATTCATGGCATCTACTATGGTCACCACGTTCTAGCATTCGACTACCACTACCAGACGGAATCCAGGAATTCAAACGGCAAAAAGCGGACACAACATCATCACTTTTCGTTCTTCGTTCTGCATTTTGAAGGCAACTTTCCTGAATTGCTGATTTCACGTGAAGGTTGGCTGTCGAAGGTCGCACAGTTTTTCGGGTTTGACGATATTAATTTTGAGTCAGCGGAGTTCAACCGAATGTTCAAAGTCAAATCGGCCAACAAACAATTTGCTTACGATATTTGTCATGGGCAAATGATCGAGTTTCTGTTGTCCAATCCAGATTTGAATATCGAAATCGAGCAAGACTGTTTGACTTTGTTCTTTGGGTCCTGTCTTGACCATAGCCAGATCACCCCCAATCTTAATCGGCTAGTCCATATCCGCACTCTGTTCCCTCAATACTTGTTCACACGATAATGGCCATCCTGATTTTCCTTGTTATCGTTTGCTTGATTCCACTTGTATTCGTTTTTGCACAGTTCAACTCTCTGGTATCACTGCGCAACCACTTGGACAATTCGTGGAAGAATATTGGGACTGAGTTGCAGCGACGATACGATTTGATTCCGAATCTAGTTGCATCGGTCAAAGGATATGCGGCGCACGAACGCGAGGTGCTGGAACGTGTAACGCAGTTGCGAAACACATGCATTCAAAATAGTGGTCCGAATCATCAACAGGATGAACAACAGTTGGTCTTTGCAATGCAGCGTATGTTGGCCGTGGTTGAAAAATACCCGCAACTGAAAGCCGACCAACATTTTTTGGCGCTGCAGCATGAACTGACCAACACGGAGAACCGCATCCAAGCTGCAAGGCGGTTTTATAACGGAAACGTGCGAGACTATCGGACGAAGTGCCAGTCGTTTCCGTCGAACATTGTTGCTGCGATTTTCGGTTTTCAACTGCGCGATTACTTCAACGTTGAATCGAGCGTCAATGAAGTCCCCACGGCGCAGATCGTCCGTTAAATCGAAAAACCGTCGTCAAATTTACTGAGCCGACGGCGCTAGCCGCGGGCCTTGTGGCAGGGCAAAGCAGTTTTTCAAACAGCTTAAAGTAGCTCGGCTCTCCGAGCCGAGAAGTCGGCAGGTCTCGGCTGG
>CAYNNP010000350.1:0-5332 GCA_964398215.1 uncultured Pirellulaceae bacterium
CAAAAAACAAACGAAAGTTAGCCGCCGCAAGAAGCAGTAGCAGCATCTAACGCAGACTTTCTCTGGCTGCTTTGTCGTGGCCTGCCGCAATCACTGGGCCCTGCGATTCTGACTTGTGAATGGTGATGCTGGCAGGCCAACACTGTTGACTAGGTTCACAACGGGATCGGGAAACGGCACCCAGGCGTATCGAACAGTGACTGGTTTCGGCACCATTGAGCTTGAAACGATAATCGAGTCTTTACCACTGAATTTCGCAATTGCCGAGTGAAAAACCCCGTCACCACCTGCGACTTCAAAGTGACACAGCGGTTTGTCATTTGACGATGCTAGACCTTTCCCAACATGATCGAAATTCACGATGATCTGGTTGCCGTTTGGTTCAATACTCCGAAACAATGGACCAGAGTAGGTTGCGTATGATTTCACCTGATAGGTTGTGCCCAATGCCCATCGCGCAAGCCGCTCGCCAACCGGTTTTTTTAACGTTGGGTGGACGTTCGTGGAATCTCCTGTGTCAATTGTGACCGCCATGCCCACATTCTCCAGTTGATCGATCGCCCGTCGTTGTCCTTCTCGAAATGCTGGCCATTCGGAGCGACCCATCGCAGGCAATTGAACATACAAAAATGGAAAGTCACCTTGGTCCCAGTGGTCTCTCCATTGCCCAACCAACAAGCGAAACAGACTTTGGTGTTCCCGCGTTCGCGCTCGTGTTTCGGCATTCGATTCACCTTGGTACCAAATCACACCGCGAATGCCATGTGGAATCAACGGTTCAATTCCAGCTTCCCACATGAATCCAGGTTTAAACGAGTGGTTGGGACCAAGCTCATCACCGGGAATTCGTTCGCCAGCCTGCATTGCCGTCAGCAAGTTTTGCTGGCCTCGCGTACGACAAAAGTTGCTCAGCTGTTGATTGTCCAACCAACTTCCAGCGACTAAGCCCTTCAAGCTTGGATCCTCTTGCAAAGCTTTTCGCGGAATCCATGCTTCAGTCGGCGTGCCACCGATGGCAGCGCAGATCAATCCAATCGGAACGCCCAGTTCTGCTTGTAGACGGCGCCCAAAGTAAATTGCGACTGCCGAAAAATTGCCAGCCGACTCTGGTGTAGCGACCTTCCAATGGCCGCGAGAAAATTTGTCCGGCGTAAGACGACCAAGCTGCTGTTTTCCATACGCACCAGAACTCCCTACAGCCGCCCCAACCAGATGAAGCAATCGCAAATTGGCGTCCGAATCCAGATTCGCAAGCGCATCTTTTCCGCCTTGTGACTGTGACAAAGGCCATTCCATATTCGATTGGCCAGCACAGACCCACACTTCGCCAATCAAAACGTCAGTGAACTCAATTTGCTGTTCGTTACCAGTAACACTTAGCGTGATTGGCAGTCCGGTGATCTTGCAAGGCTTCATCTCCACCCTCCACTTGCCAGAATCGTCGGCTTGCGTGAATTGTAGGTCGTTTGCCAGTGAAACTTTGACCGTTGCCCCAGGGCTAGCGATTCCCCAAACAGGAATTTTTACATTAGCTTGTAGGACCATGTGATCGCCGAAACTTTGCGGCAATTGCAACTTGGTGCGGCCAATAGTCGATTTGGAAGATGGAGCGCTAGCAGATTTGGCGGACACCGCTTGTGGACCTAAAACATCACTTAGTGGAACCCGCTGGAACGTCATGTGTGCCTGGCTGCCCTCGTACAAAATTCCAATCGTCTTGTCATCTATCATCGACATGCACGAATAGCCCGCGCTAGTGCCTTCGTCCAACAGCAACCGCGATTCCTTTGGCCATGTCATCCCGCGATCGGGTGACGCCTTGATCGTGATGTGGTGACGCCCGCGGGTGCTGTCGGGATTGGAAAAAAGCAACCATTGGCCAAGATCCACTCCCACTTCACGGTCGACGTCAATCAAGCTCGCCATGCATGACCCAGGTTCGATCAACGCGCGTTCAGATGTCGTGTGCTTTGTCCAAGTCTTACCCAGGTCGCGTGTTGTCATCACAACGCGAGTAGATTTGCGGTTGTAGCGACAATTCAACATCAGGGTGCCAGGTTCAATTTCGACGACTTGTGATTCCGTGGTGTCATCAAACGCCCCGGTGCCAACCTGCCATGTCGCACCATGGTCTTGGGAATAGATGATGGTTGAATGAGGCAGCCGATGTTGTTGCTTTTGACTACTAGGTGGATCTTGGAATTGGGCTGCGAAAACGATTGTACCGTCGCGCATCGTGATGCCTTTTCCAGGTCCTTGCAGTACAAAGCACCACTCTGGTTTTTTGATCTGTTTTGTGATGTTGATTGGTTTCGACCAGGTTTCGCCATCGTCATCGCTGCGTACCAACATCAACTGGCCAGTTTCATCCGGCGACAAGCCCTGCCCGGAACCACGCCAAGATCGATTGCCGTGGCTCCACGTTGCGGCAACCCAAATGGTGCCAGTCTGTTGGTCCACCAAAATCGCTGGGTCTCCGATTCCGTCATAATGCCAATCGGGATCATCGCCCATGTCCATGATCGTCTTCATTGCTTGCCACGATCGTCCTCCATCGGTCGATCGCGACATGCCAACATCAATGTCACCGGGCAAATCACCTCCCGATCGATGACGCACATCGTAGACACCAATCAATGTGCCTTGGTTGGTTGTCGCCAAGCCAGGAATACGAAACGTGTGAACCCCTCCGTCGCCGCCGCGACGCACGGCGACACCAATTCGCTGAAATGTTGATTTCTCGCCCAGCTCGATCGTCTTGCCATTGGAAAAAGCAATCTGTTTGCAATAGGCTCCGACGCGATGATCGATATCCGCAGCCTCATTGATTTGGCATGTCAGCCAAACGTAGTTGTCGCCCTCTACAAGCTCCTGTTTTCCAGTCGCAGAAATCGACTGATCACGATCGGTGATTTTTAATTGCGAACCAAATGTTGTCTTGGCTACGAACCGATCATTGGATCCACCAAAGTAAACTTGAACCGATTCAACATCACCAGAATTGCATTGCACGGCACCGCGTAGCTCAGTCATTGAAATTGGATTCAAGCTGCCCGTGGTAGTGACTTTCAATTTAACGAGAGCGCTGTCGGCAGCGCCCACCAGGGCAGGCAACGTCAGCGGAATTGTTTCTGCGCCGACAATCTTTTGCGGAACGGCTGGCGCAAGACGAACATCATCGATCAGAATTCCTGTATTCGTAGGGCTGACCACATTGAAACGCAATTGCGTGATATCTTTGTCGCCAAGCGGTAATCGGACTTGCGAAAGGAATGAACGACCAACTCGAATCTGATTATCACCGTTGTAGATCTCTTTCCAGCCGCGCAGTGATTTCGCCTCGATTCGAAAAGAAAACGGATCGCGTTTGGTCCAGCGTTCAGCCCAAAAAATCAGCTCGCCTGATGTGTCAGCGTCATCGGCCAAATCAAGTGTCACACTCGTCTTTGCACCGCCCAATAACTGCAAACACTGGACACCCGTTTTGGCATGTTTGTCATCAACGATCGACCGCCCTACGTGTGGACTCCAAACGCCGATGGCGGTTTGTAGCTGATTGAATTCGCCGGGCTTGGATTGCTCAAAACTAACTTCATTGGACGATGTCGCGACCAGCAATGTTGGTTTTGATTGGTGATTTGGCGTGTGGCCGACTGCGTCAAAGAGTTGCTTGGAAAGCAGATCTACCAATTCAGGTGACTCGTTCGCAATATTCTTGGTCTCCACCAAACCATCGGTGTATTCGTAGAGCTCATTGGCTTGAACTATTCCGGTTTGTCGCGAAATCCACTGCGTCAATCGATTTTTGTTCGTGCGAACCGAGTATCCCATCAGTCCACCACCGCGCGGGTATTGGCTGATCGCGCAAGCCTTTGTGACCTGCGCTGGATCTTCCAAGATTGGCGCAAAGCTATTGCCTTCCAGGTGGTCCGGCTGCGGCAATCCGGCAAGCTCTGCGAGTGTCGGATACAAATCCACCAGTTCAACCAAAGACGAACTTGCGGTGCCAGACGCTTTCATCTCGGGCGTCCGCACGATCAGTGGGACGCGCGCGTCCAATTCAAAGTTTGTTGTTTTGCCCCACAACCCTTGATCGCCAAGATGATAGCCATGGTCACCAAACAGTACGACAATGGTATTTTCACTGAGCCCTGATCGCTCCAGTTCGTCAAGCACACCGCCGACTTGCGAATCGATGTAACTGACACACGCAAAATAGGCTTGCCGAACTCGGCGTTGTTTGTCGGCGGGAATCTTGCCGCTTCTAGGTTGATCGGTGTATCGCCGGAGTTCGCCTGATGCATGACCAGCCAATGACGGAGCATCAATTGGAAACTTCGTGCGCGTTGCAAGCTTCACATTTTCGTACAGGTCAAAATACTTTTTGGGCGCGATGTATGGCGAATGAGGTTTGATAAAACCAACAGCTAGAAAAAACGGTTCTTCATTGCTCACCGCTGCTTTCAAGGCGGCCACTGCGGCGTCGGCAACTTTGCCATCATAAAGTACATTGTCGGGTACATCGGGAGCTTCCGTTGACAGCCCGAATACTAGTTTTCGAGTCCAGTCATCCCGCGCCGGTTCGATCGGTTTGTAGACCTGGCGGAAAGATTCTTTCGCCTCAGCGATGCCTTGTTCGGTGTAGTAGTATCGTGGGCCGAACCGGATCGCAGGAACGGACCAACTTTCTGGATCACCCATCGTGTCCCATTTTGTGTTGCTTGAGCCCTCGGGAAAGACACCGTGATAAATTTTTCCAATCGCCGCCGAGTAATAACCGTTGTTTTTGAAGTGCTGTGGAAGCGTGACAACGTTGGGGTGCTTGCTGCGAAAGTGAGCGTGGTTTCCAGTGATGCCGATGGAATCCGGTCGCATGCCAACCATCAAACTCGTGCGTGATGGATTACAAACCGCTTGTTGACAGTACGCCCGCTCAAAACGGCGTCCGCTGGCTGCCAGCGCATCGATATTGGGACTGTGAATATGTGTTGCTCCGTAGCAATGCAGTTCTGGACGCAAATCGTCAATCGCAATGAACAAAACATTCGGCGGTTGCTTGGCGGCAACCGGCTGATAGATACCAAGGAGCCAAGTCAGGATCGCTGTCAAAAATATTTGGCTATTGTTCGGCGGTTTCAAGGCTTCAAATCACTGTGGGAAACGGAATGAAGATCCCATTATATAGCCTCGCACGAGGGGATCCATTTTGAAATCACTCGCACAATCCGCGCCTTTTCTAGGTTGTCCAGCGGAACCTGCGATTGAGTTTATGATTCCCGTTTTAATGTGAAACCGGGTCATGTATCCTTTAACACATGAACAAATCATTGAA
>CAYNNP010000351.1:0-5310 GCA_964398215.1 uncultured Pirellulaceae bacterium
GCCGTCTCCTTTGCCTTGCACCAGTTCGTCAAAGCTTTGTAGCAGCGGTTGAATTCGGGGGCGTATCAGTCGCATCGCTGAACTTTGATCGTCCAGCTTTTGAAGCACACGTCGAAGTTTCGCGACCTCGGCTTCTGTGATTGGGCTGCCGGTACCAACAATGGTTGTGTATTTGACGCCGGGTGATCTCTTTCGGTCGGCAAGCTTTGTTAGGAACGCTGATTCAGGAGCGAGTGCCTTTAGTCCTGGCGCGGACGGTTGATGCAGAATCACATCGATCAGGTTTCCGGAGTCGAATTCACCGCTTGAAAAAAGATCCAACAGTGGCGGTAAACTTGCCCAGTTCGATCCGCGATGTGGAGTACCAACGGTAATGAGGCGGCTGATGCGATCGTTGTTGATGCTTGGATTCTCTGTCCATTCGCGAGCAACTAAACCGCCCATCGAATGTCCGATCAGCACGATCTCGGGTTGCTGATCTTCGTCACCCAGCAATTGGGTCGCAATCTCGGATAGTTGATTCGCTGAGGTAACGATGGATTGGTGGTCATCGTAACTCATCGCAGCGGTAGCGTAACCAGATTCACGCAGATGCTCGCGGAAGAACTTGAACTTCAGGGGACTGCTTTTGAGTCCATGAATACAAATCACGAGCGGTTTGTTTTTCGTCTTTGATTGCCAGTCATCATCGATTTGGATTTCAGCATTCTTTTGTTTTCGCTTTGGTGCCAAGAATCCGATGGCTTCACGATCGCAACTCAGTCGAAGTGCTGGAGTTCCGTCTGGCGTCCTTGTCATCGAGATCGACATTGCATCACCGAGGGCGAGATTGATCCCAAAAATCGTCAGCAATGTTGGCCCAGAACGCAAATCGATTCGGCCAGTGGGAAAGATTTTTTCGACTGTCCCAGCGTCCAGTTTCAGTGAATCCGCGAGCGCTGCGGCAACGTCTTTCCACGCGATCATGCCATCGGTAGCTGGCACAACCAATTCAATTTCGTTTGATGGGCGAACAACAGGAGTTGTGTCTGGCACTTGGGCACCTGAATGCTTGACGGATAGCAAGGTAGAAAAGAGGGCCAATGCGACCGGAAAAGAAACACTCGTTGATACTATTTTCATGAATCCAACCCCTCTTTTTTGACTCATTGTAAGGGTTTCGCGTCTGGCGACTGCGTCAAGAGCCAATGAGGCCAGATTAGCTGCCTTTAACGCATTTCGCCGTGGATTCCCGACCGACTAAACTATTGGTATCCCACCCGACGACTCTGTCACTCAAATTTTTTCCCACATGGCAAAGTGTCCACGCAACATCGCTATCGCGTTCCTTTGGCTTTGCATCCCAATTGCTGCCAGGGCTGACGAAGGCACCAATCCAACAACCGCTTTCTTGAAAGCGTCGTGCTACGATTGCCACCAAGGTGATAGTGCGGAGGCGGGGTTAGACCTTAGCACACTTCCACGAAAATTGGTGGATGATTCAGTAGCTGAAAAATGGATTCGCGTCTTCGATCGTGTTCGCTCTGATGAGATGCCGCCTCCGGACTACGAAAAACCGGCGAAAGAGTTGCGAGATGATTTTGTTCGAAAAATTGGAACTTGGATTTATCGCTTTGAACAACAAGAGCATGCAAAGCTAGGCAGAGTCAAAGCACGTCGACTGACGAATCTGCAATTAGAGCGAACACTTCACGACCTATTGGGCATCGACGTTCCGTTAGCTGTCTTGATGAATGAAGAACAGCGAGTGGACGGGTTCAATAACATTGCCGAACGGCAAACGATGTCGCACTTTCAGTTGGAGTCGCATTTGAATGTGATCGATGCGGCGCTTGATGCAGCGTTCCAGCGAGTGACGGACGATCCGCAGTCAAAGCCAAAAGAAATGAGTCCCAGTCAATTCGCCAGACGGGACCCTCTTCGCAGATGTCGCGAACCCGAAATCCATAAGAATTTGGCTGTGGTCTGGACGGGACAAACATCTTTCTATGGCAGGATCCCTGCAGCAGCGGTACGGCAGGATGGTTGGTATCGGTTGACCGTGAAGGCGTCGGGTTTGAACATTCCCAAAGACCGAAATGTTTGGTGCAGCGTGCGATCAGGGTTTTGTGTCTCGGGCGCCCCCAAGCTGACTTGGGTAGGAAGTTTCGAGGCAGGCAAGAAACCGACAACACATACATTTACAGCTTGGCTTCCACGTGGGCACATGCCCGAAATCAGGCCCGCCGATTTGACACTCAAGCAAGCGAGATTCGCCAATGGTCAAATTGGAACTGGAGAAGGCGCGGTTCAGAATGTCCCTGGTGTGGCGCTACATTCTTTGAAGGTGCAACGTATTCACCCTGGCGGTGAACTAGCCACGGTCCGAAAACGCTTGTTTGGCGAAATGGCTATTAGGATTGATCACAAAAAACACACCGTCCGCTACTCGGGCAAAGCAAAAGATAAAGTTGCTGAACCGGCAAAGCAGTTGCGACGGTTCGCCAAACGCGCCTTTCGACGACCGGTGACCGAAGAACAGCTTCGACCGTATTTGCAAATGCTGCGGACCGCTATCGCTGACGGTACTGAACCCGTGCAAGCACTTCGCAGTGCATACCGTGCGCTGCTGTGTTCGCCACGTTTTGTTTATTTGCGAGAGCCAGTTGGCCAACTGGATGATCATGCGATCGCCTCACGGCTGAGTTACTTTTTGACCGGTTCAATGCCGGACTGGGAGCTCAGCAAACTTGCTCAAGAGGGCAATCTAAAAGATCCCAAGGTTTTGGCCCAACAAGTCGACCGAATATTGAGCGGCAACAAGCTTGAACGGTTTGTCCGCGACTTTGCTAGTCAATGGCTGGATCTTGTCGATATCGATTTCACGCAGCCCGCGCGCCGAGCGTTCCCAACCTTCGACTTGGTTGTCCAAAATTCGATGTTGGATGAAACGCACATGTTTTTAAAGCATCTGATTCGCAACGATTTGCCGGCGAGTCAGTTGGTGAATGCGAAGTTCACGTATCTGAATAGTCGGCTCGCTCGCTACTATGGAATCGAAGGCGACTTTGGCAGCGAATTGGCTTTTGCAAAACTCGGCAACGATTCGCATCGGGGCGGCCTGTTGGCGCAAGGATCCATTTTGAAAATCACTGCCAACGGAACCAACACATCACCGGTGGTGAGAGGCGTTTGGGTGAGTGAGCGTATCATGGGACAGAAAATTCCACCGCCACCTGAAAATGTTCCGGCGATTGAACCGGACGTGCGCGGCACGAAAACCATTCGCGACATGCTGGCCAAGCATCGCAGTGACGATGCCTGTGCCAGTTGCCACCGCAAAATTGACCCGCCTGGATTTGCACTTGAGAATTTTGACGCGGCCGGTTTGTGGCGCGACAGATATCTGGTTGGACGACGAAAAGGACCAAAGGTTGATTCGGGGTATGAACTTTCAAATGGCAAGAAATTTAAGAACTTTGAAGAGTTCCGCCGCTTGATTGGTAGCGAGTCGTATCCGATTGCACGCAACTTTGCGGAGAAGTTGATGATCTATGGCACCGGGGCGCCGATTCAATTCTCCGATCGTCCAGCGATCCGCAAACTTGTGATGTCGACGGAAGGCCAGCAGTTTGGTTTGCGGTCGTTAATTCACGCTGTTGTTTCCAGCCCAGTATTCCTTCAAAAGTAGACCGATGAACACAAGTAAGAACAATACTCCGGGTGTTTGTTTTCGACGAGCTTTGAATCGTCGTCGCATCTTGAGGGGAACGGGCGTCGGCATGAGTTTGCCATTGCTAACGTCGATGTCTCCGGCGTTTGCGGATCAGGGTGCTCAACCGGCAAAGCGTTTCGTCGGCATGTCGATCGGACTTGGGTTGCTGGGCGAGAACTTGAACCCAAAAAAAACCGGCCGTGGCTACAAGCCTTCGATGTATTTGAAGCAACTGCAGGACCTGCGCGACAAGTTCACGGTCGTTTCTGGATGTTCGCACCCTGGAGTCAAAGGCGGTCACCGCGCTGAATCCAGCATCCTGTCGGGCACGCCAACCAACGGGACAGGACAAGCCAAGAATGGAATCTCGATCGACCAACTGCTGGCCAAGCATCTAGGAGAGGCGACTCGTTTTCCGTCATTGATTCTCAGCACCGGCGGGAATACCAGTCCGTCCTATACAGAGTCGGGGGCGATGATTTCGCCCGAGAGTTCGCCTTCTCGGTTGTTTGCAAAATTGTTCATCGACGATTCAAAAAAGCAGCGTCAAATTCAGGCGAACAGGGTGCGAGAAGGCCGTAGCATCATGGATCTGGTTAGCGAAGACGCCAAGTCATTGCAGCGAGAAGTTGGCACGGCTGATCGTGATCGGCTGGATTCGTTTTTTACCAGTGTTCGTGAATTGGAAAAACGAATGGCGAAAAATGAACGTTGGGCCAATTTGCCAAAGCCAAAAGTAAAGGCGACCCGTCCTGTTGATATTGGAAGCTCTTCGGATTTGATCGGCCGACAAGCGATGATGAGCGATGTGATTCGTCTTGCTTTAGAAACCGATTCGACGCGGTTTGTCACGTTGCACATGCCTGGCGCGGGCGGTGTGCTTCCTATCAAGGGTGTTAACGAAGCCTACCACAACCTGAGCCACCATGGCCGCGACTCGGACAAGCTTGCTCAATTGGCATTGATCGAAAAAGAACTGATTGGGACCTGGGGTAGTTTCATTCGAGGATTGAATTCGGTCGACGAAGCGGGCGGGTCACTCTTGGATCAAACGACCGTATTCATGACCAGTAATTTGGGCAACGCTTCCAATCACGACAATCGAAACATGCCAGTTTTGCTTGCCGGTGGTGGTTTCAAGCACGGTCAGCATTTAGGTTTTGATCAAAACAAAAACTATCCGTTGCCGAACTTGTTCGTTTCCGTTCTGCAAAACATTGGCCTTGAACGAGACGCATTTGCAACCAGCACAGGAACCATGAAGGGCTTGGCGTAGCTGCGCTAGTGGCGTTAACCGTAGCGAAAGTCGTCAACGGTTTGTTGATTCACTGAGCCGACGGCGCTAGCCGCGGGCCTCGTGGTGATAACACAACCCTTCGTGGCCCGTGGCTAGCGCCAACGGCTCACAAAAACATGCCACGCAAATAAATCAACAAGCCCTCAAGTCTTTCGGCCATTCAGAATGGCAGGCCATATCCAGAAGATCTTGTGCGCGAATATCTTCGCATCACATCCGCGTTAATCTGTGTTCATCCGCGGTTTCAAATCAAAACCTCATCCGCCAAATCATGCTCGTGCAAAGCGATACGCGACCGCACATTCACTCGCCCTCTGAG
>CAYNNP010000352.1:0-5304 GCA_964398215.1 uncultured Pirellulaceae bacterium
CGTTGATAGTGTAATCTCTGCGACACAATGGAGGCGTTTGCGCTGTTCCGGCACGCATCGCGTCCTTGGTCCGGCCTACAACCAAACACCACACCAAAAAAGCCCCGGGCTTTGTTGCCAACACACCGCGAACCTACCTTCCTTTGTGGTGTCTAACTGCTGACAACTCAATGTCTCAATCTGGTTTTTGGAGGATACTGTCGTGAAATCTCAACTATCCAATTTGCCTTGCGAACTAGCGATTCGTTTGTAGGCTTGCGTTGAACTCAGTGTTCTTCTGATCTCGCTTTTCTCCATCGATCGCGGTTCGCACTTACCCGCCCCGATTGTTTCGGCATCACTTTGTTTTGATGTCACTATCGCCGCATGTCGGCACATCTTTCTTGGTAAGTATCCAGAACATGAGTTCAAAAAAGAGAATGTCGAAGCGCACGCGCGCTTCGCTGCAACGTCACAGTGCGCAACTCGGACCTGACGATTGCATCGACCCACGAGACTATTTCAAAACCAATTCGAATCGCCAAAAGGCTAATCGAAAGACTCAGCAACTTTGTCGCCAAGTCCACCGAACCCTAGAACTTGTTCTAGGCGACTGTGACGACGAGTCCTTGTTGTCAGCATTCATCGTGGATGTAAAACCGGCTCCCGATAGCTCGCGACTGCTGGTTACTGTTTGCATTGATCAGCCCAAACCAACCGTTTGCCATGCGCAAATGATGCAACGCCTGATCGCTCAAACAAGCCGACTGCGCCACGAAATATCACAGTCCATCCATCGCAAAAAAGTTCCCAGCCTGGTCTTTCAAATCGCAATGCCACCCAATTCCCTCGATCACAAGGAGACGGGCAGTGAGTAAGAATACAGCTCCCATTCACAAATGGATTTCGGCGCGATTGAGCAATCAAATGGAACATTCATTGCAGCGGTGGTCGCGAACAAACGGTGTGTGCTATATCGCCGTCATGCCGGATGCACACTTAGCAAAAAATGTATGCATTGGAACTGTGATCGCCACCAAAAACATCGTCTACCCAGTAGCCGTGGGTGGCGATATCGGATGCGGAATCTTGGCCGTGGGCTTCAACGATTCCGCGGATCGATTTCGCGATGAACAGGTTGCCAGCCGACTGCTCGACGAACTGTACAAGGCTGTTCCACAGAATCGTCATCCCAGTAGAACGAATTGTCCTATGTTGACATCCGATCTGCAAAATGATCGACTGAGCGACAGCCGACTTGAAAAAGTGAAGGATCGAGACGGACGCGTGCAGCTTGGCACACTGGGACGTGGAAACCATTTCCTGGAACTCCAATACGATCTGGATGATCGGCTTTGGCTGATGATCCACAGCGGTTCACGCGGAATTGGGCAAGCGATCGCCAAGCATCACGGAGCCGATACGCGGCGTGGCTTGCATGGTGACTCCGATCAGGCCCAATCGTATTTGCAGGATGTCCGTTGGGCGCGAAAATACGCAACCGAAAATCGGTTAGCAATGATGCACACGGTCGCAGACATCATGTTTCGAAATTGGGGAATCACTGCCGACTACGAAACGATCGTGCATACCGACCACAATCACGTGCAAGTCGAAAAACACGATAACCAAAATTTGTTTGTGCATCGTAAAGGCGCACAGCGGTTGGCGATCGGCGAGCTTGGTCTCGTGCCAGGTTCCATGGGTACCTACAGCATGATCGTTGCCGGCAAGGGATCCAAGCTGGCGATGATGTCGTGTGCGCATGGAGCGGGACGCAAAATGAGTCGACAAGAAGCGCGTCGCAAGGTCAACACGACCAGATTCGAGGACTCGATGAGCCACGTTTGGTTTGACAAACGAATGTCAGCCCAGCTAGTCGACGAAGCCCCTGAGGCCTACAAGGATTTGAAAGCCGTGATGCGAGATCAACGCGACTTAGTCAAACCAGTACGAAAGCTACGACCACTGCTAAGTTTCAAAGGTCACTGAGTGGTCGGAGTTTGAATATGAAAATCAAAGGAATCGACGCACTGTCGGCGGTGACACTACTGTCTTGATGTCGCTTCCTTCAGCAGGCCGTCGAACTTTGATTTCCATTGGTCGTTCATGCCAGCGTACAAAATCAAAATCCTCTTCAGACGTTTTACCGAAATACCGACCAATTGTTTCGCGTCTGCCGGACTAGCTGCCGCCATCGCCAATCGACAAACTTCAGCTTGATAACAGGATTCGTAAAACGTCTCGCGATATTGTTTGTGCGGAAGTGTCGCTGCAGCCAATTTCTCCCAGCCCAAAACGATCTTATCCGCAGAACCTGCAAGCGCGACCGCGTTCTGCTTTGGATCAACAGACGCCCAAGCCTGCAAAGTTCGTGCGGCGGTCAGTTGCACATTGATGGCTCGCGAATTTGTACGCAAAACGACCTTCAGCTCTTGAATCGCGCCGGCATAGTCACCCAATTTTTCTGCAATCGTTGCCAACCGCATTCGGGTAGGCACCGCCAGCCGATCATTTGGATTTGCAGCCAACGCGTTCTCGTACGCGGCCTGAGCTTTCTGATAGTAACCTTTTGCGTTTTCATTCAACGGAGCCCCCTCGTCAAAACCTGAACCCAATGAAAACAGAGTTCCGGCAACCCAATTCAACGTATTGCCATCGGTGGATCCGCGGCTCAACTCAGTCAAGAACGTCTCGTAGACTTTGGAAAGCTGTTCTCGCTGGCTCGGTTGCGACGAATTCATCTTGGTTTCGATGTCGCGCGAAAGCCCGATGAACGCATTCATAACACGCTGCTGTGCGGCTGTGTCATCAACAAAAACTTGTCGCATTTCCACGATCATCTCTTTTGCTTTCTGCATCACTGCCGCGTCGCCATCGCCAACGGATGCAACGTACGATCGCAGCGCCGTTCGATACGTTTCCTCCAAGAATACACTTTGTGTCGCCACTGGATTCTTGGACCGAGCCAAAGTCAGTGGACCAGCTTGAGGATGCTCCAAAACTTTGATTGCTGCCGCCGGATTGCCGTCATCAGCGTGTACCTGAGCAAGCGACAACGCCGCCAGCGCCAACGATTGATCGACCTGTACATCGCTGGGTAAACGCTCCCATCCTGCTGTCAGTAATCGCCGCGCTTGCTGCAAAAGCTCATCAAGTTCCTGCTGCGTGGGCGATGCGCTTTCGCCATCAGATGCAACACCATTTTTGGACTCTCGCAATTGTTGCTTGCCTTCCAGCACGGCTCCCCAAGCCGCCTGACCAGTGATCAATTCCAAGTTTCCTAGCTCGGCCGCCGATTTGGGAATCATGTCCACAAACTCGGTAGCCCGATCAATTCTGCCAGCGTTAATCAAATGCGGAACAAGCGTTTTTAGCGTTGCCTGAGTTTCAGCATCCACAGGCCAATTGGCGAACATCGTCTGGCCCATGTCGTACAACCGGTCGGTCGCGAAACTTGATTTTTCGTCGGCGATTTGTTCCTTGATTTTTAGGTAGCAGGCGGTGGCGATCTTGGCGCATTGTTTTGCACCAGGGCTGGCCGGATACCGAGTCGCAACAAACTCGCCTACCAATGCCGCATCATAGTAATCTTGGCGTACGTAATAGACATAGCACAAAAAGTACTGAGTCAAATTCACATTCGACTGCGGCGTCTCAGCATCAGCCAACTCCAATGCAAGCCGATAAAACTTGATCGCATCGTCGGCGGCTTGATCGCGTTTCTGCGTCAGTTGATCGACTTCTTGCAATCGCTGCTGCTGTGAACCGGTCCCGGAACCCAACTGTTGTTTGGCTTTTTGCAAGCTTGCCGTTGTTGCAGACAAAGCGTCCAAATTCTGTTTCCCACGCGCAAATGCCTCCTGAAAATTCGCAGGTTCGGTCGGTCCGTCTTCCGTCATATTCGGACCACCAAGCTGACGCAATAACTTACGCGCAGGTTCTTGGTAGTCACCTTGTTCAGCAGCAACGAACTGGGCATGCTTGCGGGCTGTTTCCAGTGTCCGAACGATAGCCCCACGCTGCATTGAACCATCAAGCTTTCCTTCATCGACTTGCATTTTATAGGCACGTGCCAAATGAAAACGAATCGCCAGCCAGTCAGGCTCACGCGACTTTTGTTTCGGCGACTCGTCCAACCACTCATTCGCGCGGCGTATCGCTTCAAAGTACTTGCGTTCACTTGGCAGCAACCAAGTCTCCAAGGCCAACCGCAACGTCTGCGCCTTCAGCTTCAACATCGACTCTGGTTCGCTAGGCTGCGCCAAAAGTTCGGTGAAGTACCCCAGAGCATCTTTGGTTTTCCCCATCCGTCGATTGCAACGCCCCTGGTACATGCGCGCGTAAAGTCCAGCTACCCGAGTGCGATACTTCTTGTAGATTCCATCGTACATCTGAGCTGCTTCCGCCAAGAACTTTTTTTGGTCCTCACCGCCTTCGGTTAAATGATCCGCAAGTTCCTCGCGAATCGCGGCAGCCAACAACTCCGTCTGCAGAAAATCGGCTCGAAGCTGTTTCCGCCGCGCGATCAGAGCCGCCTGCTTTCGATCACGAGTATCCAGAGCAACAGGAATCTTGGATAACTCCTGGTCGACTTGTTTCTGTAAATCAGCGAATACAGCGAACGACTGTTCGTATAACTTCCGCGACTCGGCAGCCGCACCGGAGTCGTCACCGGACTTGGAATCACCAAACCGCATCCGAGCGCGTTCAACGAACAAGGTACCCAGTGTACTTCGTGCCGCGTTGGCCTTGGGGTGATCCGTCTTGGTCCGAATGAAATCATCCAGCAGCGACTGAGCCTGTGATAACTGTTCCCGCCGAATCTTTCGATCGCGCTGCGTCCGCGATAGATCAATCAGAACTAAGCTTTTCTCAAATGAGATAGCCTCGCGCAAACTCGTCGGCGCCAACGAACTGGATTGCATTTCGTCCAAGTAGTCCATCGCCGCGTCAAGATAACCACGCGACCGCAATCCATCCAAAAACTCACGAGCCGGTTCCTCCGCACGAACAGACGAGAACAATAACACCCCAAAAAGAAACAAAGATGCGGCACATACAAAGCGGCTCATTTTAAATCCTAGTTTCAACCAGCCATGTCTCTATCAGAATCTCGCCGTCGCCGAATGAAGCCGATCGAACGACACCGTCATCATAAGCAACTCAGCTGCAGATGGTAGTTGGCCTGGTTGAAAGGCTGCATTGGAACAAAGGTTGTGTCGGCCCCCGGCCTTTTTGGGTTTGCCAGCGAATGCGGTCCCTCGCTCACGCTTTTTGAAGTTGCGCTTTTTAAGTAGGCCGGACCGAGCAAACGCCGCAATT
>CAYNNP010000353.1:0-5271 GCA_964398215.1 uncultured Pirellulaceae bacterium
TAATAGCGCGACCTATGAGAAAAGCCTGCCCCAATGGGGCAGGCTTGATGAAAATTGTATTCGCCGCAGCCAAAAGCTAGGCAGCTGTCTTCAAAAACGCAGCGATGCGCTCTGCTCGGGACGGGCTTTTTAGTTTGGCGACTGCCTTCGCCTCAATTTGCCGGACACGCTCACGAGTGACTTTAAAGATCCGTCCGCATTCTTCTAGCGTGTAACTGTAGCCATCGACCAAGCCGTAACGCAGGCGAATGATCTCGCGTTCGCGGAACGTCAGCGTCTTTAGTAGTTCATTGATTTTGTCTCGCAAGATCCCGTCCGACGCAATCTTGACCGGATTGTCATCATCGCCGTCCTGAACAAACTCGCCAAAACTACTGTCTTCGCCTTCGCCAACCGGCCGATCCAAACTCACCGGGTGCCGGCCGATGTCCATGACACGACGAACTTCATCAAGTGGCACTTCGGTGGCTTCTGAGATTTCTTCGTAAGTCGGCTCACGCTTCAAGTCTTGGTGCAAGCTCTTTTGTGCCTGACGAAGCTTGCTGAGCACATCGATCATGTGCACAGGAATCCGAATCGTACGCGCTTGATCTGCAATCGCTCTTGTGATCGCCTGACGAATCCACCAAGTCGCATAGGTGCTGAATTTGAATCCACGGCGATACTCGTATTTATCAACCGCACGCATCAACCCCGTATTGCCTTCCTGGATCAAATCCAAGAACGACATTCCACGGTTACGATACTTTTTGGCGATCGACACAACCAACCGCAAGTTACCGCTGCTGAGTTCGCGCTTGGTTGCTTCGTAAACCTCAAAGTACTCGCGAGCCTTGACCATTCGGTTGTGCAAACTGGCAGGGCTCTCCTG
Organism: uncultured Pirellulaceae bacterium; assembly: GCA_964398215.1. Taxonomy (GTDB): domain Bacteria; phylum Planctomycetota; class Planctomycetia; order Pirellulales; family Pirellulaceae; genus CAYNNP01. The sequence goes on from CAYNNP010000353.1 coordinate 872, forward strand.
AGTCACCACCATCAACTCGCGAAGCTCTTGGCGTAGGTCAGCCGCTTCGTCACGACTGATGGCGTCGTTACCCAATTCAGCCAAGCGTGTACGAATGAAATTCATACGCTCCGAAATGCCTTCCAGCTGTTTTAGCAGTGGAGTGACCCGGCGACTCCGCAAACTCAGTTCTTCGACCAGCTCCAAACACTTGCGGCGATTGTTAATGAACCGTTTTCGCACCTCTGCCTTCAATCGCGGTGCCGTGCTCTTGCGAACCAGCAGATCAAAGTCGCGGCGATTCTGATTGATCAAGCGATCAAGTGTTCGCAGGTTGTGCGGCATCCGTGCGGTGATCTGTTCTTTCGTCAAACGTTCTGTCAAAGAAACCTTGATGGTCCGATCGAACGGCAATTCCCCGCTGTGAACTCGCTTGAGAACAGAAACCGTATTCCGAAGTGCGAAGTCCGATTCCAGTAGCGTGCGACGAAACTGCCGACGCGTGATTTCAATCTTTTTGGCCAACGAGATTTCGCCTTCGCGAGTCAGCAAAGGGATCTCGGCCATTTGGCTAAGGTACATGCGAATCGGATCTTCGCTGGCCTTGGGAAAGTCTGCCGGAACCAAGCTCACATCGGCTTCGCCAGCACTCTCGGACGACCGCATCTCACGCACGTTTGGCTCAGGAGCACGCTTTGGCGACAGAGGCGCGGCTGGTTTTTCAACCAATTTGATTTGATACTTTTCCAGAGCGAGCAACAGCTTGCTTAGCTTCTCTGGGTTGACGTCTTCGTCGGGCAGATAGGACATCGCCTCTGCATAAGAAAGGGCACCATCACGGCGGCCACGAGAAATCATCTCTTGTAGATCTTGGTCCATCATTAACATTGTCAAAACCTCATGTTTTGCTGTGCCTTCATGGCACTGTTTGGGTCAAAGGATTATTTCGTCACGTCGTCGATTCCACCGACGGGCGCGTTGAGTATTAGGTGTTTTTGATTTCCAAATCTCCTAGTCGAAGGAACAGCAACACAACGGGAGTGTTCGCTGAATTTTTTGGGCGGCAAACAACATGTTCCGTTCTTAAAATTCACGCAAGTCCATTATCCGTCGTTTGAAAAGATTTTTTCAAAATCAATCGCCCTTTGATTTGATACCACGCCGTTGACGTTCGGCATCAATCAATTGCTGTAGCAACGCATCTTCTTGTTCGGGCTCCAAATCTGTTGCTTGCAATTCCGCGATTTGCTTTGAACGTTCGACTTTCGAATCGCGCTCATGATAGCGTGCCAATATTGTGCCGTAACGTTCTTCTGCTGAACCAATCACGCGACCCTCGCTGTCTTCAACGCGCGTGATAAATGTCACGACTTGATTCTTTAGAAACTCGTTTTCAAGGAACAGCAACAGCTTGTCGGCACCCAGTTCCAGGCCTTCCATTTCCATTCGTTGATACGCGTCCAGCAGCATTTTTGCGGTTGGCGTTTTCAACCAACTCGGATCAACCGCTTCTACCGCCATGGCGACCAAGCTAGGCGATTCAATCAGTGTCTCGAACAACTCCCGATCGATTCCGACAATCGCCTGGGCCTGTTGCTGTTGTACTGGTGCTCCTGCGGGCGATTGCATCATCGGATCGTCAACCGACTGAGCAAGCATGGCGTTGGGATCCGCGCCGTGCTGGTGTTGCTGATGCACGACTGGCGCTTGGTATCGTTTTTTTGACTGCGCGCTTGAACGCAGCACCTTGAGTCTTTCCTGCAGTTGCTCGCGCGTGGTGTTGAAGCTGCGCGCCATCCGCAGCAACATCTGATCAATCTTGATCGAGTGTCCGGAGGCACCCTTGGCAGCGATCTTCAACATCGTATCGATCGCCTTGGTGACCGCGTGAGTATCGTGCATCACGTCGACACCCGAAGTCAGTTTATTGAGTTTGTGATCCAGCGCGTCTGGCGCATCTTTGGCTAGTTTGCGAAACGCGTCCAATCCGTTGTCGGCCAAATAGTCCGCTGGATCGCTGCCATCTGGCAAGGTCATGATTCGCAAGTCGACATCGGCGCCGACGAACAACTCCAGGACTTCATCGGCGCGTCGTTGCCCCGCGGTATCGCCGTCCAGAACCAGCACAACGCGGTCGATAAAGCGGCTGAGAATCTTGATGTGCTGTGTCCCCAGCGCGGTGCCCAGGACAGCCACTGCGGATTCCAATCCAGATTGACGTGCGGCGATCACGTCGGTGTAGCCTTCCATGACCAGTGCTTCGCCCTCGCGCCGAATCGCGTCTCGAGCCAGATTCATCCCATAAAGCTCGGATGATTTTCGGAACAGCTTTGTCTCGCGACCGTTGATGTATTTGCCGCCTACTTTATCGCCATGCCGATCCGCGATCACAGGAATCACGCGTCCGCCCATACTGATCGCTTGGTTTCGCATGTTGTGAATCGGAAACATCAACCGACCGCGAAACATGTCAACGTGCCCACCGCCAGATCGTTTGGATGCGATCCCAGCGGCTTCAGCGACCGCGCCGCTGAATCCATTTTTGCGCAACAGGTCGACTGCGTAGCTCCATTGATCGGGAGCAAATCCAATTTGAAAGCGCTGTCGATTTTCGTCGTCGACACCGCGGCTATCCAGATAGTCTTTTGCAATCCGCGCGTCGTCGGTATTGGGTTCTGCCAACAGATCAAAGTAGACTTTCGTGATCAACTTCATGGCAGAAAGCAGCGTCGCTTTGTCATCAGGACTACCGGCAACCGTCTGCTTTTTCCCTCGCGAATATTCCTCGATTGGAATTCCAGCTTGTTCAGCCAGCAAACGAAGTGCGCCGGGAAAGTCGACACCATCGCGACGCATTACAAAGTTGAATATGTCGCCGCCGATATCGCATGGCCAGCACTTCCACGTCTGCCGTTCGCGGTTCACTGTCAAAGACGGGCGACGGTCGGAATGCCATGGGCAGATCGCGACGAAGTTTCGTCCCTTGGGGTGCAACTCTAGCGACGCGCCAACCACATCAACGATGTCGATCGCACTCCGCACACGCTCTTTTAAATCGAAATTAACTAGATTCGACAACCGGATATCTCTCGAAAGCCTGTGGATCTGTTGGGGACTGGTCCACCTTTGTGACAGCACGCAACCTAACACAATTGGCTTTCATTTCGAGCAGCCTCAAAGCGAATTTTTGCTTTTCACGCCAGCGACCAAGTCCTGGCGACTCCCATGCGGTCTCTTCTATGCCGCAATCACACGGGTTTCGGTTTGCAGATCAGGAAACGACTGGAATAAAAGCGGGATCGGCGAAAAGATCAGCCAAATTGTGTACGCTTGAATCTGACCAAATGCATCTGTTAGCCGTGACCGTATTTTACGTTCGCCAATGTGCCGTGGATATCGCTTCTTTCGAAAGCCCGATGAGTGATACGCCTTGGCAAGATCAGAGAAGGTTGCAAACGGAAAAATGATAGGAGCGTACGGATTGGCAACGGTCGTGTCACGATGCTGCCAAAATGAAAGACCAATCGAAACAACGCCAAACGGAATTGAGAGGATCAGCAACTGTTCTCCCCAGCCGAATTGGGCAGCAAAGTAGACGAAAACGCACAGGGTGATCGCTGCGAATAGTTGTTTGATTGACCAATGCCGCTGAGATTCCGTTTCAAGGCGACAATCAGACGAAAGGACAAGCAACAAACGTTGGAAATAGTCCCACTGTTGCTTTGTGAAGCACACGAAGCGGTGCAACCATACGGCATCAACCACATGATTAATGATCGGGTCATCGGATCGATCGAACGCCTCGAGCTGCTCGTCAAATTGGAAGGACGTGATTTCACTATCAAGAAACGATTGGATCAATTTGGCCAGCGACGATCGAGTCAAAACTTCTTCGGTCGAATCTTCGACACGGGGAGGCTCGTATGGATTCGGTGTCAAATTCATTTTTTAATCCTACGGCGTAACGGCGGTTGCATGCGACCAATGCCTAGGTGGTTTTCCGTTTGTGCATGATTCCAGTTTAGCGGCTAGCGCCAACCGTCACAAACATTTCTGCGCATGCGACCAATGCAAATCAGTTTTTCAAAGTAGGTTGGGCATTCCTTCCTGCCCGACTGAATTTAAAAACGCTTTGAATCGGGCAAGAATGCCCAATCTAGCAATTCACGCTGGCGCATCGACTGATGCAATGCGAATTCGCGATCAGAAATTGTTGCTCAATGCTGATTCTGCAAAACAGTTTTACACCCAGTTTACATGTGTCCAATTTCGGAAATGCGGTGCCTGGTAAAGACAGTCACTCTGGTCACAGTAAATCAAATCTTGGCCACGAAAAATGCACTCCATTCCATGTTCTTCTTCCCATGCACACCCGCACAACAGCCATATATAGTCGACAGGTTCTTCAATTTCCTCAAATG
>CAYNNP010000354.1:0-5266 GCA_964398215.1 uncultured Pirellulaceae bacterium
CGCCGGTGGCGAGTACTTTCCCATCCGACGAGAACCGCATCGTCGTGGTTACTTTTCCGTGAGGAGTTTTAATCGTCAGCTCCTGGGTGACGTCTGATGTGAGGCGTAACTCAACGTCTCCGAGTTCTCCGGAGCTTGCAATCAGTTTTCCGTCCGGCGACCACGCAAAATCTCTTACTCTACCAACAAAAGACCACTTCCGTGGTTCAGGATCCCCATCTAGAAACGCGCCGACCTCCCATTGCTCAACAGCACCAGGACTATTCCGCAGCAGAAATGACTTTCCGTCGCTGCCGAGCTTGAGCTGAAATCCGGCAGCGGGAAGCTGAGTCGTCGCTCCAATGACCAGTGGAGCAACCGAAGTCACCGAGCCATCTGGCTCAAGCTTCCAAACCGAAACCGCATCTTCATCGGGCCCGAGGGAGTCGATCTTCGCTCCTGATTTAAAGGCCGCAATGTATTGGCCGTTGGCAGAGAACGAACACCTGTTCTGCGGTAGCGAAAGCACCTTCTTTCGGCTCTTGATGTGGTAGAGCTCGATTCCTGATTCAACGTTGATGGCAACCCAACGGCCATCAGGTGTAAAGAAGGACCAGTGGACTTTGAGAGTCCAACTGATGAGCTCGCGTTTGTTGCCGTCCTCGTCCACTTCGTGTAGTCCAGTGGAATCGGTGACGAGCGTCTTGTTCTCTGGCGTGAAGGCAACGCCATTGCAAGATGTTGGCACAGTGAGATAGGCACTCTTATGGAGTCGGTTCCACTGATAGCGCCATGAAAACTCGCGAAGGTCCTCCTCCTGATCGTCGATTGGAATCCACGATGCCAGCAATTGTTCAATCCGACGTTGCTCGCCGTTTTGTCCGTTGTAGAGTTGGTCGGCAAGCTGCATGTTGGCTGCGTACAGGTCACGGCGGCGCTGCCGAGCGATGGCCTCTTCTTTGCGTTTTGCTTCTTCTGCGGTAGCCCGAGCTTGTTCGGCAGTTTCTTTTGCGTTGACGGCTTCCTGTTCTGAGTCGCGGGCTTTGTCTCGTTCGTTTGTGGCCTCCAGTCGTGCTGACAGAGCGACACGCGTTTGTCTTTTGGCTTCTCCAGCCTGCCACGCCGTGGCTGCGATTCCGGCGACCAGAATCGCAAGCGCCGCTGCTCCCAGACCAAGCGTGACGCGGAACCGCTTACGTTGCTCAACCACTCGCGCCGCTTCACCCGCCCGCTGGACTTCTGTTTCTCGCAGTTTGGTTTCGACAGACTCGAGGTAGCCTGTCACCTGTTCGGCGAGAGCGTTCGCATCCTTCGGACGATCGGCGGGTTCCAATTCCAGGCATTGCTTTGCGAGCGATACAAGTTCCTCGTCGGCTCCGCATTCGTCCAGTCGTGTAAAGCAGTCGCCAAGTTTGCCTCGGCTTGCCATGCGATAAATCTGCGTGCCGTCGTCAGCAACGTACGGCGGCTTGCCGGACAGAATCTCTGCGAGAATCGCTCCCAGGCCAAACACATCGGCACGCTGATCGAGCATGTCGATCTCACCGAGCGCCTGTTCGGGCGGCATGTACGCCGGCGTCCCCATCACGCTACCCATCTGCGTCTCGGATCCAACCGACCTGACCGAACCGGGGGCGTCACTACCAACGCTCCGCATGGTTTGAATCAACGTCTCGCCATTCTGTTTCTTGCGAGCTGTTCTCTCGTCGGCCACCCCACCGGCCGAAAGCACCTTCGCGAGCCCCCAGTCCATGACCTGAACCTCGCCGAACGCACCGACCATGATGTTGGCGGGCTTCAGGTCACGGTGAATGACTCCGCGACTGTGTGCGTACGCCATCGTCTGGCAAACCTGCTCGAAGACGCCGATCAGTTTACTGCGATCCGCCGTCGGGTCGTCGCGATCAGACAACAACTTCGACAACGTATCGCCCTTCACTAGTTTCATACTGAAGAAGGGACGTTGGTCGGCGAACTGCCCAAGCTCGTAGACCGGTGCAATCCCAGGGTGCTGAAGCTGTCCACCAATCTGAGCCTCTTCGACAAATCGTTGAATGACCTCAGGCTTTTCCTTGTGAGCATCCAACAACACCTTCACCGCCAAATCGCGACCCAAGTCGGTATCGTGACCTCGCAGAACAGCTCCCATTCCCCCACGAGCGATCTCTCCGTGAATCTGGTACCGGCTGTCACTGTTCTGATTGGGGATTTCGGGAGAGCTCGGCCGCTGAATCGGTGCGTCACCTTCTTCCTTCGGCTCACGAAGCGAGACGCGAGGCACATCGTTCAACGTCGCACTCATCGATTTCAGCACGCTGTGGTTCGTGTTGCCAACGACGACTGCGGATTCCTTCCCGAAGGTTGCCGCCAAGCCTGCGTCTAGCGAAGCGGCCAAGTTATCGCCCGAGGAATCGGGGGCGATCGTTGGCTCCAGCCCAGGTGCCGGCTTTTCCAGAAACTGCGATTCCTCAACAAAGGCGACGAGTAGTTTATTGACTCTCGCGCGAAGCTCCGTGTCGTTTCCGCACGCATCATCGACAAACGCACGACGCTCGTCCTCCGATACGATCTTTCGCGCGTCATTGAAGATGGATGCTTCATTCGGTCGTTCAGAAGTCATGGAAGTGGTTCCTGGTGTGCCCAAAGTTCACGATTCGTTAGCGGTCCAAAGTAGCTCGGCTCTCCGAGCCGAATCTCTGCAGCGATCGCCTCGATAGTAGCACGGCTCTCCGAGCCGTGAGCATGCAGCAATCGCCTCGGAGAGGCGAACTACTATTGCACCCTCCATCGCCTCGGAGAGGCGAGCTACTTAGTCGTCCAAAAGCCAGTGCGAAAAACCAGCGAGGAACACCCAAGATCCGTCAGGAGAATTTGCCCTTTTTCTGGAATTAGGCAGATTCAGACATCTCAACTCGCAACCAGGCTTTCGCGTAAGCCCAGTCATTGTCGGCAGTTGAGCCAGAAACGCCCAGTGCCCGAGCCGCTTCAGAAAGTGTCAGCCCGGCAAAGAATCGAAGCCGCACCAACTCGGCTTTTCGGGGGTCGTGGGCCTCCAGCTTCTGCAATGCCTCATCCACGTCCAACACGTCGAGTTCACGGGCTGACCCCTGAACTTCGTCGATGACTTGCGACAAATGAACTCGTCGAAGGTCACCGCCGGCCTTTTGCGATTTCTTCCGCCGAGCATTCTCGACCAGAATTCGCTGCATGGCTTTGGCCGCCGCTCCGAAAAAGTGCCCGCGACCGTTCCAGTGAATCTCCGCGTCTGATCCAAGCAACCGCATCCAGGCTTCGTGAACCAAAGCGGTCGCCTGAATCGTCTGGCCTGGTTTCTCATTGGCAAGTTTTGCCGCCGCCAATTTGCGGAGCTCGTCGTAGACCAACGGCAAGAGTTCATCCGCAGCGTGGGCGTCACCGTTTTCGATTGCTGATAAGATTTGCGTAATATTGCTCATGGAGTCATCATAGTAGCTCGCCTCTCCGAGGCGAAAGCACACACAACCTCTCGCCAAAGTAGCACGGCTCTCCGAGCCGTGAGGTTTTCTGATTTCGCCTCGGAGAGGCGAGCTACTTTACTTCGAACTCGAGGTACTCACCCGATATCGGTGGGTCGCCAGGCTCCGGTGGCTCGTCGCCAGGCTTTTGCCAGGTGACGGAGAGGTGCTCTGGCCCGCTGTCTTGCTTCATCAGGGCTTTGACGGAGTAACGCTTGCCGGCTTCCAGATGGATCGATTTCGAGACGGCACTTGGGTTCGCGCCCCAGGCTCGCTTGTTCGTGCGACCGCTTTCGTTCCCGATTCCTGAAGGGCCACGTTTGACCGAAGCAACCAATTCCAGGTTGTCTGGTGATTCATCGGAACTGATGTAGAGTTCGCCCTCATCATCAGAGGCCAGATAGAAAATGTACTCGCCCGTCCTGGGAGGCTTGATGAAACCAGTGACGCGAATTCCGTAATTGTCTCCAAAACTGCCGATATCATTCGGTGGAGCCTCAAATGACTTCAGTGACCGGAAGTAATTGCACCTATTGTTTTGGTACTGTCTGGAAGACGTGAGATCCTCAACCGTCTCGCCCTTAACGTTGTTGAATATCTCGCAAAACAACGTGCCTGGAATGACCGGATTGGACGCGTCGTAGAGATAGGCGTCTCCGGCCAAGTGGAATATCACCGATTCGTACCCTGGAGGAGCGAGTTTGACCTGGTAGGTGCCGATCTGATCGACCGTAACATTCGACAACGTCAACGTAGGGTCGGTGGCTCCTTCAACGGGTGCGTAGTTGCAGTACCATTGGTAGTCCCACTCACCTTCGATCGGTTGCACACTCAACGTGGCTTGCTCGCCAAGACGTGCGCCAACGAACTTGGATTCCCACTTAAGGTGCCAGGGCCATTTGCCAATTCTCTGCAAGGTCAGGCGTATCTTCCATCCGACACTCTCCAGCTCTGAATCGATTGGGCGTCCACTTTTCCGATTCAGCTCGAGCACTTTGGAGAACAGTGCTTCCGCGTCCTCGAAGCGTTCCTGCTCGAACCGCCAGAGCCCCAGACGCAACAGTGCCTGCAGCGCTTTCGGATCTTGCCCAATTTCCGCATTCGAAGCGGTATCCCAGAAGCGAAGAACACCATCGATACTTAACGTGGCCAGTCGATTGCCATCGTTAGAAAATGCGACACTCCAAATAACATCCGAGTGAGCTCGGATGGTCTGCAACTGCTTTCCTGTTTCGAAGTCCCATAAAACAACGTTGTTATTGAGACAACCGACAGCCAGCGTTCGGTCGTCCGGGGAAAGCGCCAAACCACCCACTGCGGGCGAGCTAAGCTTTCGAAGCATTTTCCTGGTTGCCGCATCCCAGATGCAAACATCGCCATTGAGGGTGGTGCCGCCAACGGAGCCAGTAACAATTCGCTTTCCATCCGAAGAAAATGCCAGGGAACTGACTGCCCCCTGCGTTGTTTTCAAAGTCTCCTGTTTTGTCCAGTCTGCGGTGTCCCAAATATGAACTCTTCCAAGATCATCCCCCACCAGTAATCGGGAACTGTCGGGGGAAAATACGATCGACTGCATCCCGGTATTCACTGTTGTAATGTTGCCGTCTTGATGCAGCGGGCCGCCACCGATCTTCTCAAAGTCGCTGGTTCGCCACACGTTTAGGTCGGTTCGCGATGAGATGTAGCCATAGATCGATGTGTGCGCGAGAAACCTGCCGTCAGGCGAAAACGCCAGCCTCCCATAGCCAGAATCGAGCTTCCCATCAGCGTCGTTCACGGTATCCAGTTGGTAG
>CAYNNP010000355.1:0-5257 GCA_964398215.1 uncultured Pirellulaceae bacterium
CCATCTCTGTCCCCAGAGATGCATTTCTCAACTCGCGACGCAGAGACTGCGATGACAGGATCGCGACAATATCGCTTGACCGAAGATAGATCTGAATTCAAATTTGAGAAACTCGAAGCACTTCTCATCACCTGTCTCCGCGCAGTGTTACCCGCCCAGGCCCGTCGAGACGCTGATTGCAATTTTTGCCTCTTTCAAATCCGTCCACTGATCCAGTTCGATTTGCACTTTTCCATCCAGCTTTTTTGCGAACCGAATAGTGAGACCATAAATGTAGTTCTGCCCAAAGCCCATCGCGCTGGACCCACCAGCTTTTGATGGAATCTCTTTACCGGATGCGTCAAAAAATTTGATCCCCTTGAGCGAGGCGACAGCTTTATCTTTCGACTCAAACGTGACTTCGACCGGATCATTGCCGAAACTAGGCTTGCCGATTTTGGCAACTTTCAGATCAACGCCGCCAACCGAAATTTGCGCGCCTTTTGAAAGTTCGACGGGGTCCGATTTAGCGGTTGCAGATTCACTACCTAGTTGCACAACCAGCGTTCCTTTAACACCAATCTTCGAGGCGGATTTTGCTGGTAGTCCCGTCCCAGAGACGACGACCATTCCCACCTTGCCGTCTTCGGAAATTTGCGGAAATGGACCAAAGCCTTCCTGGGTGCCACCAAACTTCTTCGGCTTGTCACTCAAAAGACTTTTCTTAGTGCTATCAACAAACGCGTCGATCTTTGACGCTTGGATGTCCAGCTTGATAATGGAGGCCTCGGGTGAACGAACAAACAGCGTCAAGCTCGTACCGACGTTTTGCGAATTAAACGGGCTCAAGGTTCGGAATCCTTCGCCTGTTCGTTGCCGAACAACTTGCACGCCAGAAACTTCAATCGTCGGTTCAGCCCCAATGCAATGGGAAGTGAACACGAACATTCCAAGAACAAATAGGTAGCGAAAAATCAGAGACATAACTTGTTCCCAAATGCGAAGCGATACGGATCAAAGACTTATGAGAGGAGATCGGCGCCGAGCGTTTTTTTGCAAGCTCCGATCACTTTTTGGATCAGGTCGTCAGCTTGTTCGCCACTGAGTGTGCGTTCGTGGCTTTGCAATTCGACCGAAAGCAATACGCGCTTGCGGTCTCTGCCGTCTTTGTTTTCATCGCGGTAGGTTTCACGATAATCCACTGCAGCCAGTTCAGCGCCGACCGCGGCGCGGACAACGTTCTCAAGTTCGCTCCATCGTACCGACTCATTCATGATGAAATTCAAGTCGCGTTGGATGGATGGGTACAAACTGACGGCTTGCTGTTGTGGTACCAAAGTGGACGCTTCCATCAGCACCGGCAATGCGAGTTCGGCAGCAACCACCGGGCCAGGTAATTTCCATTGCTTCAGCACTTTCGCGTCCACCATTGCCATGAAACCTAGCAGTGTGCCGCCAAGCTTGATTTGCACGGCTGTGTTTTTTGCGAATCCCGCAGACTCGGTCGGTTCAAAGACTGGTTGTTCTTGAACGCCCAGGCGGCCAAGCAGCGTTTCGATGGCTCCTTTCAAGGCGTAATAGTCACCGCCCGCAACAACACCAAGACAATACTGCTCCGCTGGCAAAGTGTCATCTGCATTGCCTGGAAGATAGATGTGGGCGATTTCAAACAAACTGGCTTCCAAACTCGCCGCGGTCCAGTTCTTGGCGCGACCTTCCAAAAGACTTGGGATCAGGCTACGTCGCAAGCGGCGTGATCCTTTCAGCATTTGGGTCTGCGTTTGCAAGGCTGGCAATTCAGTCCAAGGGCTGATCGATTGGTCCAGTTTTTCCGTGACAACACTGGGCGTCATCGCTTCGCTGATACCTGCGGAGGTAAGCACTGCTCGAATTCGCGCCATCGCAACATCGAAGGGACGTTTTTGGCTGGGCGCGACCGGGATCGGCGCGTTCTCGGGGATCTTGTCGTAACCGTAAATGCGAGCGACTTCCTCGATCAAATCGGCCTCGCGCGTCAGGTCGTGACGCCACGATGGAGGCGCGTATGCACCGTTATCTGCACCGCAACCAAGTTCAGTCAGAATGCGGACGACTTCCGCCGAGTCGATCTTGATTCCGAGAATTCGTTCAAGCTCACTGGCACGCAAAACGATTGGCTCGCAAGGTGCAATCTCAGCGGCGGTGTCGATCATGCCTTCCAACACTTCACCGCCAGCAAGTTCTTGGATCAATTCGCATGCACGGCGGCTAGCCCACTCGACTCCAACCGGATCGACCTTGCGCTCGAAACGATAGGACGAAGGGCTGTGTAGTTTTAGCTTTCGTGCTGTCCGCCGTGTCCCTAAGGGATCGAAAACAGCAGCTTCGATGATGATGTCAGTTGTGCTATCGTCTACTTCCGACCCAGCGCCTCCCATGACCCCCGCAATGGCAAGAGGGCTGTGTTCATCTGCAATCACACAAACGGCGTCGTCCAATTCGTATTCGTTATGGTCAATGGCCTGAATCTTCTCGCCCTCGGCAGCACGGCGAACGACGATTTTTTCGCCATTGATCTTGGACATGTCAAACGCGTGAAGCGGTTGCCCACATTCCATCAAAACATAGTTGGTAACATCCACCACGTTGTTGATCGATTTGTATAAATGGATGGCCGATTGCAGTTCCTGAATCATCCAATCAGGACTTGGGCCGATTTTCACGCCCTTGATGACTCGCGCGGTGTAACGCGGGCAGCCTTCTGGAAATGTGTTTTCGACCGAAAGAACATCACGAATACTCTGTGACGATGTTGCCCCAATTTTCGGATCAGGCACGCGTAGCTTGGTTCCATAAAGCACGCTGATTTCACGCGCGACACCAATATGACCAAGGCAATCACCACGGTTACTGGTGACTTCCAAGTCGATTGAAAAGTCATCGTTGACTTGCTCGGTACCTTCGTGATTCAAACCAGAAAGGCTGAGCCGAGTTTCCAGCTCTTCGCGATCCATACCGAGATCAACGTACTTTGAGAGCCATTTCCAGGAGACAAGCATTGTGATGATGTTGGGTTGGTGTAGTTTTTTGATAACTCGCGTTCCCGACTTGGACGCCAGTCATGGTTTTGTTGCCCGATGCCTTAGAGCACTCGTTGAACGTTTTCAGCAGATGCCCATTCAGTCGCAACCACGATGATCTCCCACAACGGACTTTGAGGGAGACAGACTGGCACCTAAAACTGGCTTAAAAACCTAAGGTCGCCGCTATACAGATCGCGGATATCGGTGATCGAGTGCCTGCGCATGCAAAGTCGTTCGACTCCCAGTCCAAATGCAAAGCCAGAGACTTCGTCGGGGTTGTACCCGACAGCTTTGAAGACATTGGGATCTACCATGCCAGCACCTCCAAATTCGATCCAATTCCCGTTCCACAAAAAGTCGACTTCGACGCTCGGCTCGGTGAATGGAAAGAATGATGGGCGAAAGCGGATCTCGACGTCGCCGCCCAAGTAATTGGTTGCGAAGACGCGGAGCACCGTTTTCAGATTTGCCATCGTTACGTTCTTGTCGACCATCAGACCTTCCATTTGGTGGAACATCGGATAGTGCGTTGCGTCCGGCTGATCGGGGCGATAAACGCGGCCCAATGAAATCACACGAATCGGTGGCTGTGTGGTTTCCATCGTGCGGATTTGAACGGTACTAGTTTGGCTCCGCAGTAACTGTGTGCCTTCGACATTTCGGCCGTTCGTTACAGCGTCCGCGGTAGCCAGATAAAAATTGTCCAGCGGATCGCGAGCAGGATGGTCTTCGGGGATATTCAAAGCCACGAAATTGTGCCAAGGATCCTCGACCTCTGGACCTTCGGCGGCCTCGAATCCCATTCGTCCCATGATCTCCATCAAGTGATCGATGGTCTGGGTGATTGGGTGAATGTGGCCCAGGCTTGGTGCGATGCCAGGCAGCGTTGGATCGAACGTGGCATCGACGGCATCATCATCGCCATCAACCAGCCGATCTTTGGCCACATCAAATGCGGCTTGAATCGCTTGCTTGACTTCGTTCAGTCGCATCCCGGCCGTTTTCTTATCGGGTCCGGGAACAACGCCCATTTGTTTTTGGACGTCTTTCAGCCTGCCTTTCTTGGCACCCAAGAACTGCACGCGCGCATCTTCTAGCGACTCACCACTGGTGGCCTGGGTGAAAGCGCCGGAAGCTTCATTTTCCAGCGCATCCAAGCTATTCAAGAAATCCTGAAGTGACATGACAGACTACGCCGCCAACGTTTCCTTGACCTTGTCAACGACGTCTTTAAAACCAGCTTCGTCGTGAATCGCCATTTCAGATAGCGTTTTTCGGTCAAGTTCGATTCCAGCCTTCTTAAGACCATAGATGAACTCGCTGTAACGCAAACCGTGTTGGCGAGTTGCCGCGTTCAAGCGGATGATCCACAGACGACGGAAATTACGTTTGCGAACGCGACGATCACGGAAAGCATAGGCGCCGCTGCGTAGCAACGTTTCCTTGATAGTACGCGTCAGATTCCCACGGCCGCCTCGATAACCCTTCGCACGCTTCCGTAGTCGTTTTTTTGCCTTCGTTCTGGCAGCGCCTTTAGTAGTACGCATTGATCTATACCATTCTTTTCGATTGGGATTTCAGTTCAGGCCCCGGTCATTGACCGATGTTCATGCCCAACTAAGTGGAGTTGTAAATGTGGCAGTTGCCACGATGTGTTTAGTAACTGTTGCCATTCAAAGCGGCATGGATTGTTTTTTCCATGCAGCCAGCAACAGCCTTGGTACCGCGAAGGTTGCGGCGTTGTTTTTTGCTCAAACCACGAGCCAAGTGACTAGTACCGCTTTGGCGATGCATGCACTTGCCTTTGGCCGAGACACGAAATCGTTTCTTCGTGCCTTTATGAGTCTTGATCTTGGTTCCCATAGGAATATTCCAACAAAGTGATCATGTCTTGAGTCGTCGGACTGGGCTTCCAGTCGCAAATGTCGATCCGTTCCTTCGTGAACGAATCGCGAAATGTAGCGAATTACCTGCGATTCCAAAAGTGCTACTGGTAAAAAACGGCGTTTTTGCCGGTCAATTAACCGTTAGCAGCTACATTTGCTGAAGATATCGGACCAATGAGCGGTCGGACTCGCGAAATCCTAGCCAGCGAGCCGCGTTTTGGGCGTAAAAGCGGACGCATCCGTTGTGGAGTCGCGCTTTTACGTCAGGGATTGGTTTTTGGTAACCCGACGCGTGAGTTTTGGAGTTGCGCTTTTTGGGAACGCTGAATT
>CAYNNP010000356.1:0-5142 GCA_964398215.1 uncultured Pirellulaceae bacterium
TAGAAACGTCGTTGACAGTGTAATCTCTGCGACACAATGGAGGCGTTTGCGCTATTCCGGCACGTATCGCGTCCTCGGTCCGGCCTACAACCAAACACCACATGAAAAAGCGCAACGCCAAAACTCACGCATCGGGTTACCGTTTCTTCAGGCATCTCAGCTTGAAACAATGCTTTGCCCTGCTCTGGCGGCATGAGCATCGGCATCAATCCTGGTGGAAGCGTAGTGGTACTGGCGAGGGACACCAAGCACTTTTTCAACTGCACCGTGTTAGCCCGGTTATTGACAGTTTGGTTGTGCTCGAAACCGGGGCTATCGCCCTGCGGCTCAAAGAGTTCTGAATCATGAGTGCAAATGAGCCGATGGGCGATAGCGGCGATAGCCCCGGTTGCGCTCGAAACTGGCGGCTCACAAAGCCGTCTATTTTTTCTGTGCTTTTTTGAGTTTTACTTTCTTCAGAATTGCGGCCTTGTTTTTTGCAAAACCGGCTTCGTCTCGTTTGGCAATCAATCGCTTTCGAAGATCTTTTAGTACATCAGCGTACTGGGGATTCTTGGCTTGATTGGTGAATTCACCGGGATCCTTCTTCAGATCGTAAAGCTCCATGCCTCGGTCGCCGAAACCCCATTGGGTGAAACGCCAATCGTCTGTGCGAATGGATTCACCGCCACTGCGGCTGATGGTAAATGCTTGTTGCTTCTTCCAAGCCGGTGATTCGATGTCGTCCAGCAATGGCACAAGACTCTCGCCTTGAATCGTCTTGGGCGCCGTGATACCGGCTAGGTCAGCAAGCGTTGGATACAAATCAACCAGTTCAGTGATCTTTTTCGTGCCACGACCATGCTGGTCTTTTATCCAAGGCACGCTGACAATGAACGGCACGCGTGTTGCTTCTTCAAACAGATGTTGTTTCTGGTATTTTTCGTGGTGGCCCAGCAGATATCCGTGATCGCTGGTGAACACGACGATTGTGTTGTCCGCCAATCCCTTTTCTTCCAACGCATCCAAAACACGGCCGACTTGCGCGTCCATGTACGAAACGCTGGCGTAGTAAGCTTGCAGTAGGCCTTTGTGCGACTCGGGTGTGACACCGTAGGTCGTACTGTTTCGCTTGTAGCCGCGAATGATTCCTGGCACATCATCAAGGTCGTTTTTGGGCACCACGGGCGCTTTCATTTGCGATCGTTCGTACAGGTCAAAGTACTTTTTCGGTGCGACAAGCGGTACATGCGGACGTACAAAACCGACGGCCAAAAAGAACGGCTTGTCCTTCACGTTTTCCAAGATTTCTATCGCGCGATCGGCCGCCATTGCATCCGCGTGAACACGATCACCACCCTTTGCAATCACCCCCGTAAAACTCTGTGATCCCTTGTCTTTTGGTGACCAGTTTGTCGATTCGCCTGGTGCGTTCTGTTCGGGCGCCTTGATGTTGATCGCTTTGTCCCATGATTGCGGATCATCGCTCTCGGCCGTCCCGTCAATGATCTCAAACGGAATTCGCATGTGGTAAATCTTGCTGACTCGCGCCGCATAGTATCCGTTATTACGAAATGTCTGTGACAATGTCACCACATCCGGCATGCTTGCTCGCAACGTCCCAGCGTTACCCAGTGTCAGATTGGAATACGGATAGAGACCCGACATCAGCGAAGCGCGAGACGATCCGCAAACCGGATACTGGCAATGCATGTTTTCAAATTTCACACCGCGTTGGGCAAGCCGATCAAGACTTGGCGTCTTGCATTGCTCGTGCCCAAACCCACTTAACGAAGTGTTCAGGTCATCCGATATCAAGAACAACACATTGGGTTTCGCTGGTTTTTCAGCCTGGGCGATCGCAGGAGCGATCATCCACAGGACAACCAGCGTTGATAGAAGTGACTTTTTCATTCGTTGATCTTTGAGCGGTTGGTAATTGAATTCTGTGAGCCGATGCGTGGCCAAATTCAATAATCCGCTGCATCAAGCGAGACGCTGACAAGTTCTTTATCGTTGCGCGCAAACAGTTGCTTTGCGGCATAGGCTGGATGCGACCACAACACGTCACGCCCAAAACACTCGCCGGTCGGCTCCAGAACATGGAATCGGCCGCGTTCGGAGTATTTTTTCGCGTCGATGTCCGCGATGATCAAATCGCCCTTCTCGCTGAACAAAAAGAACTGATTGTCGGCTTTGGTGATGAAAGTCGTTCCGTGGCTGGCGCGCCGCGTTCCTTTGGTGGTCGGTTCCCAAGACTGCCAAAGTCGATCGCCGTTCTTTGTATCAACGGCCACCATGAATCCGACTTGGCAATCGCAGCCGTAGATGACGCCGTCAACAATAACAGGCGTTGAGTTGCCGCAATAAACAGAGTTCTTTTGCTCGCCAACCCAGACCTCTTCGACTGCTGGTTTATCGGCTGCAAGCCGCAGCATCATCGACTTGGATCCGATCCCGCTGACGTACAGCGAATCGCCGTCACGTTGTGGTCGCGTGATCGACATTCCATACTGCGGCGCCAGTGGTTCTTCCCAGTACTGGCTGCCATCGTTGGGGTTCAAACTGTTTAGACTTTTGGGATGCCAGATTAATAATTGGTCGACGCCACCGGCTTTGACAATACAGGGCGGACAATAACCGGCATCTGTTGCCGAGAGTGCTTTCCAAATTTCTTTGCCCGTTTTTTTGTCAAAAGCCACGACGGTTTGCCCTTCACCGCCAACCATGCAGATTAGTTTGTTGCCGTAAACCAAAGGATGAGCACAATGACCCCAGATCGGTACGGGGGCTTTTAGTTCTGTTTTAAAATTGCGCTGCCAAACCACTTCGCCAGTTGCCGCAACAAGACAAATCAAGTCACCTTCGCTACCAAGCGTGTAGACGTGGTCACCGTCAACCGTTGGCGTGCAGCGCGGGCCGGCAGGATACGAAATGCTGTACTTGCAGTCGTACTCGTGCTTCCAAATTTCTTTGCCAGTCGCAGCATCAAAACACAACACTCGTTCTTTGCCATTCAGTTCTGCTCGTTTGCCAGGATTGTTAAACGAGTCGCCACCGGTTTTTTCGTAGTCGGTGACAAAGACTCGTCCATTGGCAACGGCTGGTCCGGAGTATCCACCTTGAATCGGCACACGCCAATTGACTTTCAAACCGTCGGCCGGAATTTGATCGACCAATCCAGTTTCTCGAAGTACACCGTCTCGTGTGGGGCCCATCCATTGCGGCCAGTCATCGGCGACGACAATTGATGTCATCAAAAATCCAACGACACATGTGAGAAATATTCGATGAAGAAACGAGATTGGTGAGCGTTGCATATGGCACTTGTCGAAGGATTGGGAGCGGCCGAAGGAAAGGAAACCAAGTGTGCATTGTCACCAAGGCAGGACGCTTTCGCAATTACCGCAACGTCGTTCACACCAAAAACCGGTCCGCTAAGGCATTACTTTCATCATCCAGACCTTTTTGTCGCAGCCCAGCACCATGCTACCGCCGTGCTGGCGCATGGAGCTTCATGCTGTCGCTGGTTCGCAGCTGGTTTTCTCACTTGGTTGCTTTCTTCATCGCTTCGCCGAGGGATATATCGCCGCCTTCGCCATACAAGGGAGAGTCGCTTCCTGCGCTTCCAGGTACCGGCTCGACATTTTTGGTTGGCAGCCAATTTGCCATTCGCTTTGCGATTGCTTTGTGAGTTTGCGAAACCTCTTTACCGGCTAACAAATTGGTCCATTCGTGCGGATCTTTTTGGTGGTCGTACAGTTCTTCGGAGCCATCAGAGTAACGCGTGTACCGATATCGCTCTCCACGAAGCGAATGATTGTTGGGCCCGAACGTGCACAACGCGGGACGATCCCAGCGGGCTTGCGGATCGACCAGCAATGGCTTCAGGCTTTGGCCTTCTAAAACGTCGCGTGGTGGAAGGTCGCAAATATCCAACAGCGTCGGGTAAACATCGATCAAGCCGACGGGCCGGGTGCAATCGGCGTCTTTGGCAACCATTGGACCAGCCATGATCAAAGGAACGCGAGTGGTTTCTTCCCAAAGACTACGTTTCGCCCAACGCAATTTTTCGCCCAAATGAAACCCATGGTCGCTCCATAACACGATCACCGTATTGTCCGCGGCGCCGCTGTTGTCCAGCGCATCGACGAGTTTGCCGACGAGTGAATCAACAAAACTGTTGGTCGCCAAATAAGCTTGAACGGCCTTTCGCCACTGATCGTTTTCGACCATCCAGTCGTGCCGAGGCGCGGTTGGATTGTCTGTAAGCAGCTTGGAGATTTTTGGCAGATCCTTACGATCTCCCAAAGTAACGTTAGGGAGTTCAACCGAATCCAGAGGATACATATCGAACCATTTCTTGGATGCATAAACGGGAACATGCGGCAGATGAAAACCAACGGCGAGAACGAACGGCTGGTCTTTTGCAGCAAGTTTTGGAATTTCGTTCGCAGCCCACTTCGCGGTAATGAAATCGCGTTGTTTCTCGTCAGGCACATCGACTTGGCCCCAGTCCCATAGCGGATGAGAACCTGGCAAAGTGAAATTGACTTTCGTTTTGGATCGTCGCCATCCAGCCGAAGCTTGAATGTGGTCAAATGAATCGGGATCCGCTTTGCCGTGAAAGATTTTTCCACACGTGCTGACGTAGTATCCATGTTTGCGAAAAGTTTGGAACAGAGTTTCAGCGCTCTTGGTCGGTTCAACCGTACGAAACCTTGGCCCCAGGAAATACATTCCGGTTGTTGATGGAAGTTGCCCAAGCAGCATGCTGACGCGAGACGGGTTGCAGATCGGGGCTTGGCAATGAGCGTTCGAGAATTTCACGCCGCGACTCGCCAAGGCATCAATATGTGGCGTCTTGACTTGCGGATGACCTTCGTAGCACCCCAGCCAGTCGTTCAGATCGTCAATCGAAACGAACAAAATGTTCGGGCGTTCCGCGGCGGCGGTCGTCCCGACAGGCAGAGCGGCTAATGCAGTAAAGAACAAAGCTGCGAGGGTGATTCGGCATGCAGGCATGGGTGATACTCGTGTTTTGGCGGGGGGATTCACAAGTATACACTTTCACGAACCAACGCTACGATTTGACGCGTAACGCAGGCCAAAGCAGTTTTTCAAACTGCTTAAAGTAGCTCGGCTCTCCGAGCCGAGAAATCG
>CAYNNP010000357.1:0-5136 GCA_964398215.1 uncultured Pirellulaceae bacterium
GCTTTTGGGCGAAGCAGTTGTGGGTAAAGACAAGGGCTCGCGCCCAAGGCTACAGTATGTCGCCACTCCGTGGCTGGCGAATTGCGGTGCAACATCAGTTCCTGAACGGTCAAGTAAAATGCGTTGCCGCTGTAATTTGCCGCTTAAAGGATGCAGCAATTCCAAAAAACCGCAACTCTATAGTGCCTTCGATACGGCGATATTCGTTTCTTTCAACTAGCGAAAGATCGTTGGCCGACTGGCGACTGGTCCAACTCTGGATGATTCGTAGATGCTGAATTCGGCCCAGACCGGCATGTGATCGCTTATCAAGAGTGCTTGGCGCTGCGTCAGCCCCAAGTCCTTCTCCCAATCAATCACCCCTTGGACACCGGTGAATTCAGCAGAAGCGATTCGATCCAGCAGAATGTGATCATAAGTCGCGGACTTGCGCGTGTTGGTTGGCGCATTGCCAGCGACGCTGTCCAAGTTTGGAATCATCGCTAGCTCTTGAAGGTTGTTGATGTCGACGTTTAGGTCGCCCAGCAAGATATAGTCGTCTTCGCCCGAGACATTGCTCTCCCATTGCTTGACTCGCATGTAGACGTCGTCCAAAACATTGATCTCGTTGGCAATGTCTCGCGCCGACACCTCATCGGGATCCGTGTGAGCATTGATTAGCGTGAATCGAAACGGACGCTGGCCTTCCGAGGGTGGCACGCGAGTCTGAAACGAGGCCACCATTGGCTCTCGGCTCATTCGATCGAGGTTGTCTTGAACAACATAATCACTGTTTTGCACCAAGCTGATACGTGAACTGTCCCAGACAAAGGCATACGATTCTGTGTAACGTTTGCCGCCGATTGGTTCACTGACAATGGCTGTGTAGGTGCCACCATTTGCATTTAGCAGATCGACCAAGCGTTGGATGGGTGTACCGTCTTGGCTGCGAACTTCTTGAATCGCCACCAAATCAAAACTGGAGACGATCCGCGCGATCGTTCCCATGACGTCCACGCCCTCAAGTTCTCGTGTTGACGATTTCTTGTTCCCAAACGTCTGAATATTGAATGTCGCAACTCGGATTTTGTTTCCGTTGGTCGTGGGGCGCGTCGTCAAGGTCACCGGCGGGCCAGTGGGCTGTTGAGCTATTGCGCCAGCGCGTTGGTCGAACACTGAAAAATCGATTCGCCCCGTAACGACCATGTACAGCCCGCAGATCAAAGCGATCAACGTCGCGAGGGGGCCGAACCATCGTAGTTTGGGAACACGGCTTGCGAATGGACCGCTAGACCGACGTTTTAGACGAGAGAACAAACCCATTGCGGCCTCCATGCCGAAGTAGGATTCAGATTTTCGATTCTAAAACTTCAGTGCTGACGAGATTCGGTTGGCGAAGCTAGAATTGAGTTAACGGATTGAGGTATTCAATTCTGAACTCGTAAGGCAATAGCAAATCATGCAAGCAAATAAGTTCGATATCATTCCTGACCGCGAATCCATCGATGCCATTGATCGAGAGATCCGTTTTTTTCCAACCGACAACGACAAACCAAAGCAGCTTTCTGTTGACCAAATCGAGGCTTGGAATCAAGAGGGTTACTTGGGGCCTCTGGACGTCTACCAACAATCCGAAATTGAATCGATTCGAGAGTACTTTGATGATTTGCTGCAAAGAGAAATCGCAGCTGGCGGTGACAGCTATTCAATCAGCAGCGCTCATTTAAAGCATGCCCAGGTGTGGGACATTTTGAACCACCCGACGATCGTGAGTTACGTCTCCGATCTCTTGGGCGAGAATGTAATCGGTTGGGGCTCGCATTTCTTCTGCAAGCTGCCGGGCGATGGAAAGCACGTTGATTGGCATCAGGACTGCAGCTACTGGCCACTCACGCCGACAAAATCGGTTACTGTTTGGTTGGCGATCGATGATGCCGACAAGGGAAACGGTTGCATGGAAGTCTTTACCGGCAGTCACACACGCGGCTTGGTTGAATTCGCGATCAGCAGCCAAGGCGATGACAATGTGCTGAACCAAACGGTGCAAAATCCGGAGCAGTATGGCGACCTTCGATGCACGCCCCTGAAAGCGGGCCAGATTTCGATCCATAGCGATTTGCTGTTGCACGGTTCGTCACCCAATGACAGCGACCGCCGCCGCTGCGGTTTGACATTGCGATATTGTCCGCACGACGTGGTCGCTCACATGGGATGGAACCGCAAGGGTGTGGTTGTCGCTGGCAAGTCTGATCCGGCGTCATGGCCAGGAGCGGCAAGACCCAACGAGGATTGATTGTAGATCAGACCAATCGACCGAGACCCTGCGCCGAACGCTCATTTTGCATCTGCCACTTGCGGTGGAATGACACAATGAGCAGGCTGGTCGCCAACAACGAAGTGACCGAGCGGTCGATCGTTTTTGTCGGCAATCATCCAAACAGCTCCAGGTCGAGAGCGAATCGGTTTGCGCCAGCCGGCTTCTAAAGTGCCATACGACTTCAGCATTCCTTTTCGATCCACCCAATACACTTTCGCGGGTGCGCCCAGCCGATTGGTAAAGACAACATCGAACTTATTTCCATCGGGTTTCGACGCTGGCGGCTTTGCACCAGGCACAGCTGGATGCCACTCTAACTTGGGAAGCGCATCGACATCTGCGGACACGTACTTCGCAAGCTTCGCTGGAACATGTTTACTCAAGCGACTGATGACGTCAGCGTGGCTTGGATCGTTTGCCAAGTTTGACCACTCGAACGGATCAGCATCGATGTCGTACAGTTCGCGTTCGCCGTTGTCATACTGTATCAGTCGCCAACGCTTTCCACTCACAGCGTAGTTGCCAGGTTTGCCCAACCATGTGATTGACACTTGTGACCATTCTGCTTGCGGATCTTTTAGCAATGGAACCAAGCTAGGAGCATCGCAAGACGCTTGGGCAGGTAGCCCCGCCAATTCAGTGAGAGTCGGAAAAAGACTCAGCAAGTTCACTGGCTGATCACAGACCGATCCTGCGGCTGTTCCGCTGGTCAACCCCGTTGTTCCCGCCGGCACCCGAGCAATCAGGGGCACTCGAGTGCAAACTCGCCACGCAGTGAACTTTTGCCAATGCTGCTTTTCGCCCAAGTGCCATCCGTGGTCACTCCAAAGTACAACAATCGTGTTGTCACGGTTCGGCCCGCGGTCCAGAGCATCCAGGACTCGGCCCAGCATCGCATCGGCAAAAGCAATCGACGCCAGATAGCCTTGGATTCCCTGCTTCCATTGGCCCTGACCCTGGATGTGCGCAAAGTACTTGTTGGGGCCACGCTGCTTTCCGGCTTCGGGCAAATCGTTGATGTCGTTTTCGAGGTACCCAGGCGGTAGTTGGATTTCATCAAGCGGGAATTGTTCAAAGTACTTTTTGGGAACGAACCACGGCTCATGCGGTCGATAGATTCCACACGCCAAAAAGAAAGGCTGTTCATGTTGTTTGGCAAGTTGTTCTCCTACCCATTTCGAAACCAACCAATCGCCACCAAACTCTTCATCACTTATATCGAGCGCAGCCCAGTCCGTTTCGATGTATTGCCAAGGCCCTCCGCGCGGCAGACTGACCGGTCGCGACGGCGGATAAAATGTACGCGGAAAAGGATCCTCCGTTTCTTTGGGCGGGAAGTATTCATCCCACGACTGGGCGTCAATAAAGTAGTGCAGGATCTTTCCCGAACCGGCAGACCAGTATCCGTTTTGCGAAAAGTACTTGGGTAGCAACTTGGTGTCCGGCATGCGCTCGCGCATCTTCTGACGATTGTCGTACAAACCGGATACGTGCGGAGAAACCCCACTTAAAATTGCGCCACGCGACGGGTTGCACGCTGGCGCTGGACAGTGGGCGTTTCGGAATAGCACACCGCTCGCTGCAAGCCGATCTAAATTCGGCGTTTTCGCTTGCGGGTGACCTCCCATGCAGCTAACCCAATCATTCAAATCATCGATCGAAATGAACAACACATTCGGCTTTTCCGCCTGAACTCGCGATACCAAAACGCATGCCAATAACGCACAGCAAAAGAGAATTTTTCGCATCACTTGCAGGTTCCATGTTGTCATAAGTAGTTCGTTTTCGTG
This sequence comes from uncultured Pirellulaceae bacterium, assembly GCA_964398215.1. Classification (GTDB taxonomy): domain Bacteria; phylum Planctomycetota; class Planctomycetia; order Pirellulales; family Pirellulaceae; genus CAYNNP01. Next base: position 4,087 of record CAYNNP010000357.1, read on the forward strand.
CTTGAGCGGTTAATCCGTATTCTGAACGCTCAAGGCTAACAACTCCAGTGGCCATCTGCGATTCGTTGTAATGCAGCGATGACAGGCAATCCAAACTGCGGACAAGGAACCATAAGAGGCCTCAGCGCTTAGGCACCGAAATGCCGAGGAATTATTTTTTAAATTGTCCAAGGCAAAATATTGACCTCACCAATGCAACGACGCTCGATCAATCCAACAATCCATCTGATTGGCGAGGCCTGTTAACGTTGAGGATGAATACAATCTAGCTTTGAACAAACACAAAGGATTCAACGTTTGACAGTTTGGGGCGCTACCAAAATGGAAAACGGCTCCGTAAGTGAGGGTGAAGCCTGAGCCGTTTTGGCGATAGCCACGGTTTACGCGCATCTATTAGCGTTTGATCAACGCCCAGTTCATTATTCATCGAGTCTCTGGTTTGAAAGCGAGCGTATGATTGACGGAATCGAAAAATCATTTGACGCATACCTTGCGTTTCTTGACTCTATTCGAACCAACAAAACGGCTACACGAAGCACTGAAGAAGTTGAATTCAATCTGCTTTCGAAGTCATTTGAAAAACATTGGCCTGGCGAGTCGATTCCAAATGAAGTGGTATCACTGCTCACTATCACCAAAGAAAATTCTGGCGTAATAGACCCGTTCGAGTTCTGCAATGAATCCATGCTGGTGGAGCTTTGGAAGCTACGGCTTGAAATGCAGCGAGAAAATTCTGCTCGAGAGAATTCTACATCTGGTTTTCCAGAAGCTTGCATACGACCCGCCAAGTCCATTAGAAGTGATCTTGATTGGCGTGCTCGCTGGATTCCAATCGCGAGACGCGAAAACGATTTGATCTTTATTGATTTTGATCCTGCGGAAAAAGGAACGTCCGGCCAGGTCGTGCTTTTCAATGGAAGCGCACGAACTCTTTCGGTGATCGGTGCAAACGTAACAGAATTTATCGACGGCTTGAAAAAACGGGTGGATACATCAGACCCTACCGAACTCTATCTCGAATTCTAAAGTTGTGGCAGCATCCATCCACTA
>CAYNNP010000358.1:0-5113 GCA_964398215.1 uncultured Pirellulaceae bacterium
TGCAACAAGCTTTCAATTCTCAGATTCAGAATGCTGCGTGAGTTCGATATTGCGGAACTCGTATTCCGACCCCTGAAGTAGGATTCCAATTCGCCCACTTTGCTCGCTGCAATTCTCGCCACGATTTACCATCACACCGTTGCACTCAACTGTGATCGTGTTTCCGAAACATTTGATGGTCATTTCGTTCCATTCCCCGATTGGACGTGAAGTGTACTTCTTCGCCCAACGCATTTCCGAAACGTGTGGGCTAACCTTTTCGGGTGGCGTGTCGAGATGGCAACTCTTTGGAACGAAGAACGCTCCAGTGGCAACCACAGAGCCAATGCCTACCTCGATTCCAGTCTTGAGCCGATCGGCACGAATGAGGACACCAGATCCCTTGCCAACCTCTTTTGTTTTGTCGAGTTGTCGCCATTGAAGGCTGAGTTCAAAGTCATCGAACTCTGATTCGTACCACAGCACCGAGTCATTACGCTTCATATCTGGTTTATGGTGAACTCGAAGAACACCACCTGGTTGAATCGAAACAACATCGTTCAACGGGAATTTGCAGGCCTCGCCCAATTTCCAGCCTGTAAAGCTCTGTCCGTCGAACAAACGAATGCTCTTTTGTTCGGGTGCCGCAGGTTCAGTGACCTTCCAAGACAGAATCTCACCACCTTCAGTTCCAATCAAAACTGTTCCGTTTGAAACCGTTGTTGTGGTGACCGGCTTTAGTCCGAAGATTCGGTCAATCTCTCTCTGGTCCGAAACGTTCCAAAATCGTAGGCGACCGTCAACGTCCGCAGACACCATGTGCTCTGAGTCAACAAAGCTCAAGGACGTAACTTCACCCGTGTGTTTCGCAAACTCTCCTTCCGCCATCAATCGTTGGCCATCCTCGCTCAGACGCCAGACACCTATTCCACGATGACGGCAGGCGGCAGTCAGATACTTTCCGTCGTTCGAGATCGCCATCGAAGTTGTATTCTTCGCCTGATTAAGAGGCGTGTTACGTGTTGGATGCAGTTCACTCGACGAAGCGTTGATGCTGTATGACCGAAAAGTAGCGGGCTGTTCTTGATCGCTACTAGTCAACAGTGAGAAGTCTGATTGACCTGTGAACTGAATCGAACTAACTCGTGCCGGTGCGTCGTGGAGTCGCACTGCCTTCGGCGACTCCGTCGTCATGATGTACATGACTACTTCGCCGTTGTCGGAGGCGGCTACAATGTGGTCGGCGTTGCCAGCGATGGCTGTTACGGGACTGGCAAGCGAAGTGAGTGTTTCTGCTTTGCCTGGAGTTTCACTCGTGACATTCCATATCTCGATGCTTCCAGTGGTCGTCCCAATCGCAACGTTCTCATCAACCACAGCCAAGCACGTTGCGTTTGAATCGGGATCGATGTTTTTGATGCTGCCTGTCTGAGATGAAACGAAGACGGCTTCGCCATCTGTCGAAACAGTATGACCACCGGGCAGAGCAACAAGCGAAACGACGGCTCTTTCATGCTGGGCTATAAGTTCGATGCCAACGGGATACGATTCCTTTTTTGGTTCCTTGGGTGTTGCTGTAGGTTCGGCCACATTGAGAGAAACAACTTCAGCGGATGGCTTCGAGTGTTCTTTACTTGGCCAAAGCTGTTGCAGTAATCCCCCAACCGCAGTCAGCAACACCAAAGCCGTGACAATCGAAACACCAAACAGTCCCGACTGCTTCTTCTTTGATAGAGCTTCCGCAAACTCACTGGCCGATGAATACCGCTGGGCTGGATCGACGTGAAGACTCTTGGCAAGGACACTTCTCAGGGCTGAAGAGGTCAAGTTTGGGATGGTGGCGGTTGGGGAATCAGCAAACGCTTTGCGAAGCTGGCTTGGCGTGGTTTCCGTTCTTGGCAATGTCCCTGCAAGCAACTGAAACAGCACGACGCCCAAACTGTAAATGTCAGATCGTGAATCAACCTTCTCCCCACTCAATTGCTCCGGTGACATATACGCCAAAGTCCCCAGCGAGTTCGATTCTTCATTAGTCGAAATCGAAATTCCGAAGTCAGCGAGTTTCGGTGTCCCGTCCTGAGCAATCAATATGTTTGCTGGTTTGATGTCTCGGTGAATGAAACCTTTCTGATGAGCGTGGTCGAGAGCTAAGGCAACGTTGCGAACAATATTGACTGCTTTGCCTTCCGAAATACTCTCCTCATTCAGCAGTTCGAGAAGGTTCTTTCCGTCAATGAATTCGCTGACGATGAAAACAACATTCTCTTGCCGACCTACGTCGTGGACAGGAACAATGCCAGAGTGACTTAGTTGCGCTACTCTTCTCGCTTCTTGAACAAATCTTTCAGCGTCTTTATCTGAACTGATCCGATCAGGATGCGGTACTTTGATCGCCACTAATCGGTGTAGCTCAGAGTCGAACGCTTTCCAAACTTGGCCAAAACCGCCTGAACCGATGAGAGATTGAAGTTCGTATCTGCCAAGGCTTGTTGGCAATCCGTAGTCTTGTGGGCTTTGACGTTCGTCCTCAGTTTCCACAGGCTCGTTAAGCCAAGCTGTTGCCTTGAGTGCTTTGATTTTACTTTCGAGAGCCTCAGCAAGATGAGGGTGTCCCGTGGCAAGCTCGGCGACAGGTACATCCGTACCTTGTTCGTGTTTTGACTCCCAGAGGTCAAGCAGTTCAGCTAACTGAGCTTCATCATCGGTGCTCATGACGGCGGCTCCCCTTCAAGAGCTTCGTACAGTTGGCAGCGTGCCGCCTGCCAACGACGTTTGACCGTGCGAACGCTTAACCCAAGGACTTCGCCGATTTCGTCCTGAGAAAGACCTTCGTACCAAGTGAGGTTGAAAACTTCTCTGGCTTCGTCGGGAAGATTTTCGACAGCCTCGTGAAACGCTACCCATTCGGACACGTTCTTTGGTTGAGATGATGTCTCTGGCTGTTCGCCTGTGTCGTGATTTCTGCCAACACCAAGAGGCCCATAGTGTCGCCGTGACATCTCGATGAGCACCCAGCGGACCTTCTGGCCAGCAAGATTGTAAAAGTGCCGTGCTGACTCTGGCTTCACGTCTGCCAAGGTTTGGTGAAGTCGTGTAGCAAGTTCCACAAAAACATCGTCGGTCTGTTCCCAACGGCGCACCATTGGATATCGGTTCAGCATTTTTGCAGCCAACAAGCGAAGCCGTTGGCACGAATGCTCGATCAACTCGGTGCGTACCGCATCTGTATCTCCCTGATCGAGAAGGGAGAGCAAGTCGTTCAATTTGGTGGTGTGACCAGCATTCATTCACACCATCGTACTCGGCTGTGTTTTGTTCATGAAGCAAGGCAAGTCTCACATGAAATGCTGCGTTTTTGTTGCATTTCTCTATCCGATCGCTTGCCGCATAAGGGGCCAGAAATAATTTTCAACTTTCGTTGGCCCCTCACCGGTTCTTTGCTCGGAGAGAGATTTGGAACCAGAAACAAGCCTGCTTTGCAAAGGAAAATCGATGGAATCGGACGACAAATGGTATTACGCCGAGGGCGGAGAACGTCATGGCCCCGTGACAGAAGCTGATTTGAAGGAACGAATCTCAAAAGCACAACTATCGCCAGAAACTCTGGTTTGGAGGAAGGGGATGCAAGAATGGCTTGTCGCTCATGCAGTCTTTGAAGAGGCAAACGAGCCACCACCGCCGCCAATTGCTGAAACACCGAAAGCTGAAACGCCAAATCCCAATGAACCGCAAACTGGCGTGCCGTTCCTCGAAGACTCACCCAAGCTTGCAATCGCCTATCGTGTCGCAGTTGGATTACTTCTTGTGTCCTTGTTCTGCCCGTGGATCACGGCAACCAGTTCATCTGAAATGCGATACGGAGATGCAGGGCGTGATCTAACTACGCAGGGTTACGGTGCGTATGGAGGAAACCAAATGCGGGCATTGGGAAACCAATCGGCCTCACTTGGTGTCTCGGTCACGGGATTGTCTACGACACTGGGAAAGGCAACCTTGCTGAGTGGAATCGCTGGCTTGATTGCCAGCTTCATCGGGATTTCACTGGTGGCGAAACATCTTCCCGCTGATAAAGACTGGACGAAGCCAATCATGTCGGGGATCGGCCTTCTTGTGATAATCGTTCTACTGCTGAGTTGGGGCACTGCTGACAGTTATGTGAATAAGGATGCTGGCTTTGAGTCGCAATACGCCAGCGCTTCAGTGAATGCATCGGTGGCTTGGGGATGGTACATAGCGTTGCTTTCGTCCGTTGCTGCAACCGTGTTCGGGTATCTGGTAGATTGGAAACAAATCATGAAACCAAACCAAACGACCGCTTGAAGACCTGATTACGAACAAGATTATGCCTCCACCGATTGGAATTGACCTTGGCACAACGTTTAGTGTGATTGCTCAACTGGATACAGATGGTCGCCCTCGCACGATTCCCAACATCTCCATGTGTCCAACCAGTATTTTGCTTCTTAATGACAATGGCCATTCTTACACCAAGCAAACTAAAGGCAGGAATGCCAATCACAAGCTCACCAGCTATTGGACTCGACTACTGAAGAGAGTTCGGCGAGAGCACCCAGAGTTTCGGAAACTCCCTCAAGAATGTCTTCGTGATACAGTGGCAAATATAATTCGTCAGGACTTCAAGAGCGTCGGCTCAAATTCATCCGAGATCGCTTCCATCTACCTGTGCCACGGAAAACCGTACAAGACAGATAATCTGTTGGAGGTCTATGCGAATCGACCATTTGGGAAAGTCTTTGAAGCCTGCTTGTGGCTTCAGGACAAACTGAAACCGATGTTCGATGCCACGCCGGATGATCCGTTTCCGCAGGAGCGAAAGACAGGTGGCGGCGGAAAGCTCCGTCGCTCCATTTCTGAGAAAGATTATCGAGCTTGCGGACGCAGGAATGAAGCGAACCGAAATCGCAAAGAAGCTTAAAATCTCGGTTGCTACTGTCTACCGCTACCTTGCCAAAGAGCGAGACAAATGACCGTGTCGTTGCGTTTCTATGGGACAACTGCCGACCGACTATGGGACACCGAATCCAAGTGTTTATGGGACAATTGAAGAATTGTGTCCCATAGAAGCGGTTTTGATGAGAGGTAGGAATCCTCGTAAACCCAACGAAAACAGCCA
>CAYNNP010000359.1:0-5103 GCA_964398215.1 uncultured Pirellulaceae bacterium
CAAAATGCGAATCTTCTATCTTAACTCGTGGTCCAAATATTGGGGTCCACTTCAGCTTCACGGCTGGGACAGCCGTGCTACGGAAGGCGACACCCCGAACTTTTAGTTGAAACGTAGCACTAGCTTGTGTTCGTAGTACCACGTTCAGGCGGTACTACGAACACGCCCGCATCTGTCTGTGTTCACCCGCGGTTTGACTAAGACTCCAAGCGAACACCACCAGCACTTTGCACAAACGCAACCCGCTGCAATCCGCCCACAAGCTGTTCCAGCCGATGAAAAAACTCGCTCTCCGCACCAGACTCCGGTTGCTGCATCCCCAAGAAAACAAAAGCAGCATCGCGACTTGTCGTCTGAATCGCCGACGACGGATCGCAACTCACCACGACTTTTGTGGTCCCAGAAATCCGTGCTGACTTCAACAGCTTCTCCAAGTGCGATTTGACCTCTTCAATCCCCGCTTCGTTTTCAACCACTCGCAACAATCGAAGCTTTCGGCCACTCCAATCCTGGTGCGTCAACATCAGGTGTGCCAACAGCACCATCAACTCTCCATTCGCTCGCCCACGCCACCAAACATCAATCGTCCCCATCGGAGCAGCCCAGTCGTCTGCCGGTTCATCCGTGCGGCGCAAAACAACCACACTACGTTCCAACTTTGCCAAATTACGAAGCAAACCGCCGAACACCTCCATCCGATCCGCCGTCAACGGACACCCCAGCAAGATCGTATTGGGTCGCAGTTGGCCAAGCCCCTGACACTGAACCAATGCCTCGATGCCCGCCGTGTAATCCGATGCGACCACGACCGACGGAAAGGCCGTTAACTGTCGATCTTTGACCATCGCATGCAAAATTTTCTGCTGTTGCATCCGCCGATCACCATGTTCCCCCAAGTCGCCAGCGATGACTTGGCCCAGCGCCAATACACCATTTTCCGACGTCAGCCAAGCTCCAAAGACTACAAGATGTGGCCTTGAAAAACCGGTTCCGCTCAGTGCCAACACAAAAGGACGCCAGTTCTTTGGATGATAAAGCTGGTCCTCTAGCTTCAACAGATTCGTCCGCGTCCGCTGAAACAATAATCCGCTATTCAAATCACCCCAATTCGCATTCAGCTCCGCATGCGACAGGTACCAATGCAATGCCCCCACGATTGCGATCGCAGCAATCGCCCAGCGATAGTCAATCAACAACATCACCAACGCACAACCAATGGCGCCAGCTAGCGAAGTCGACCAGTGGCAGAACCTGAATCTCGGTCGGTAGCTAGGATTCTTTGTGATCGATTCATAAAACGTCGCAAGATTCAGCAAGCCATACGTGACCAAAAACGCCATCGTGATCAGCGGCGCAATCGTATTCAGATCCGCAAGAAAAATGGCGGCTTGCGAGATCACAAACGTCACGACAATCGCCCGACGCGGCTCTCCATCACGCGTCGAACCAGCACCCAGCTTTACAATCGGACGAAAAAGCCGATCTCTTGCAACGGACTGCAGAATCCGCGGCGCCCCCATCATGCTGCCCAAAGCCGAGGATATCGTGGCCGCAAAGACGCCGGCTGAAATCAAAGCCGCCGAAACCGCAATGTTGCTGATCACCAAGTTGTTATCGATCAGGTCAGCACGGTCACGCGAACCTCCCAAGAAAAACACCTGAGACATGTAAACCAAACCCGTCAAAACAATCGCCCAAATTGTCCCCGCAGGAATCGATTTGCCAGGGTCCTTCAAATCTCCCGACATGTTCGCGCCCGCCATGATCCCAGTCACCGCTGGAAAAAACAAAGCAAACATCGTCCAAAAACTCTCGCCATCGACATACCCCGGCCCCATGTTCGCTTGGATATTCGCGACGCTCAAATCTGGGATCGCACCCAGATAAAAACTCAGCAGCGAAATGATCACAGTCGCCAAAATCAAAAACTGCAACTTGATCGTCCACCCAGCGCCGATCGCAACACAAACGCAAACAGCAACGTTTGTAATCGACGAAACCAACACCTGGGACGTACCAGCGGGACAGTACCCAATCACCGCTTCGCTGAATCCGATCACATACATCGCCACAGACAGCGCCTGTGCAGCGAAAAACAATACCCCGATCGCGCCACCAAACTCCGGCCCCAGGCTACGACTAATCAGAAAGTAAGCGCCGCCGCCTTCTACGCGTGTGTTGGTTGCAATCGCAGAAAGCGACAGCGTCGTCAACATCGTGATGACTTTGCTGGCCAAAACGATCAGCAACGCAGCCAATATCCCAGCTTGGCCAACCACCAGGCCAAACCGCAGGAACATGATCACGCCAAGAATCGTCAACACACAAGGCGTGAATACACCACCAAATGTGCCGAACCGGTTTCCTTCCGCAAGCGACTTTACTTGGCTCATCGTTCCAGTGCCTTTGCCGTAACCAATATGTTCAATTTACATCCAAGGCAACAAGTTCACCGTCCGCGCTGCGACAGTAGATCATTCCATTGCTGATCACCGGCGTCGTCCAGCATTTCCCCTTCAATACTTTTCTATCGGCAATCACATCCAGCTTTCGAGGGCTGGTCCCAGCGATGACCAATTCACCCGTCGTCGTCATGATCAACAATCGATCACCACACGCAGCAATCGCACCAGGATTCAGCTCGTCGTCTTGCCACATCAATTCACCAGTTTCCACCCCAATGCACATCAGCGAAGTCCCCCGATCGATGTCCCCGCTAATCCCGTACAAATGGTCTCGAATCAGAATGCTGGTCGAGATTTGATTTTGCATCAGCTTGTTCTTCCAGATGAACCTTGGCGTTCCACTTTTGATCTCCAGTAACCCGCAGCCTCGATTGTATCCGGAACAAAGAAAGACACGGTCGCCGATCAAGATTGGGTCGGCGGCGTTGCACCCAAACGTCGTCAGCCACTTTTGTCGCCAAAGTTCACGACCGTCCTCCAAATTCACGGCAACGTAACTCCGGCCCGACGGAATGATTATCGCAGCAGCATCTTTCGTTGGAACAGGACTACCGTAACCACAGTCCTTGTCGGCAGATTTCCAAAGCAGTTTGCCGCTGACTTTATCAAACGCAATCCCCGCATCACCAGCGTTGATGATCAACCGATCGCCAACAACCAACGGTGAAGCAGAAAAGCCCCAGCCAGGGATGCGGATTTCCGCAAAGTCGGCAACGTTGTGTTTCCAAAGTTGCTTGCCGTTCTTTTTGTCCAAACAATGCAGGTCACCGTTGCGACCCAGTGCATACAAACGACCTTCGTCAACCGTTGGCGTCGAAGTCGGACCGCCCTCGAACTCACGATCATCCAGCGGACTTTCGTATTGCATCGTCCAAGCGACTTTGCCCGTCCTGGTATCCAGCGCATAAATCGTGTCAGTGTCGTCGCCGTTACCCATTGTGTACAGCAGACCCTCGCTCGTCACGACGCTTGAAAAACCAATCCCCACGTTTGCTTTCCAAGCCAATGTACTTGCCGCTGCGATTTTGCTGGGCTGCCAATTCGATTCACTTGAAACGCCATCAAGTCGTGGTCCGCGCCAGCGATACCAATCTTCAGCAACGCAGAACGGACCCACGAAAGCGATTGCGGAAAGTAAAATTAGGCGTAGAAACATGGCTGGCAGCAAAGGAAAACGACGGCGTCAGAGCGACCAGCTTAGACAATCAACATTGCATCGCCATAGCTAAAGAATCGGTATTCGTTCTCGATAGCGACTTTGTACGCTTTCATGATCAATTCACGGCTCGCAAAGGCACTTACCAAGACCAATAACGAACTCTTGGGCAAATGGAAATTGGTCATCAAAGCATCAACACAATTGAATTGATAGGGCGGTTTGATGAACAAATCCGTCGCACCCGTCCACGGATTCAATTCTCCCGATGCACTCGCACTCTCCAGCACACGGACCGACGTTGTGCCGACAGCAACACAGCGTCCCCCCGCACAACGTCGCTCGTTGATGCACTGCACTGAATCGGCATCAATACGCCCCCACTCGTCATGCATCTTGTGATCGCCCAACGCCTCAGTCGCAATCGGTCGAAACGTACCAATGCCTACATGCAAGGTCACGCTCTGCCGAAACACACCAAGCTCGTCAACCTGCGCCAACAGACGATTCGTAAAGTGCAAGCCGGCTGTTGGAGCAGCGACACTACCACGGTTCTTTGCGAAAACCGTTTGGTAATTGGTGACGTCGGCATCGACCATCCGCCCATCACGAATGTACGGCGGCAACGGAATGCGCCCAAACCGTTCCAACCAATCCGCAGGTTCCTTTAGCGGTTCGGGATCATCGTACTTCGACGGAAGCGAAGGCTTGACCAACAAATGACCATCGTCAGTCCGAGCAATCACGGTCAACAACATTGCATCGCGGCCATGTCGATCCTGCACAGTGATCGTCTCGCCGGGAACCAGAGTACCACGAGTTTTTGTCAAAACTTCCCAAACACCTGATTCACTATCCGCGCGCAAAAACAACCCCTGCCAACGACCTTGCGTCTGGGTACGAAAACCAGTCAGCTTAGCAGGAATGACCTTCGAATCATTCATCACCAAAGTATCTTTCGCGTTCAGCAACTCCGGCAAGTCACGGACGTGATAGTGTTCGATATCACCACTCTTGCGATCGACCAACATCAACTTAGAATCGCTACGCGTGTTCAACGGATCCTGAGCAATCCGCTCCCGAGGCAATTCGTAGTCGTATAAATCTATTTCACTCATCAGAACTGCACGAGAACCAAAAGAAAGTAGCAAGTCAAGATTCTGGGTCATTTTGGTAACCCGACGCGTAAGCGAGGGACAGCGCGAACGCCTCGAGTCACCATTTCTTCAGGCATCTCAGCTTAAAAAAGTGATTGACCCTGGCGGGATTAGACCGAAACGCGCAACTCGGCACCAGTAGTGCCATCCGCACCCAAGAAACCGAGCCACCACCCCACAGCAAATCCGTTTTTGATTTCTGTGTCATATGGGTAACCCGACGCGTGAGCGAGGGACAACGCGAATCCCTCGCCGACGCGTTTTGAAGATCCGCTCTTGGTGTAGGCCGGACCGAGCAAACGCTGCAATTGCCGGAACTTCGGAC
>CAYNNP010000360.1:0-5049 GCA_964398215.1 uncultured Pirellulaceae bacterium
CGAGTTGGTTTCACGGGGGCTGCCTTTAATAGAGCTGATTGGGAAATCAATTCTCGCATTTAGGAACGCTTGCCTTCAGGCAGAATTTCCGGCTTAAAGCCGGTACTACGAACTAATCAGGTGATGATGAAGGCGTCTGGGTTAGACTTGGCCTTCTTCCTGATTGATGTCCAGATCATGGTTGATCAGTTGGTCCCATCCCAGAACGGCAATGTCTTCTTGTGTGGCCCAGCGACTGGACTCCCAAAGAGATCCACAGCAGATTGGGCAGATCGAGTCGGTTGGATCTGGGTACAAGTGGTCGGTACTGATATCTGGTTCCAGCCACATTGCTTCGCATTCATCACATATAACCAACCCATGCGGGCTGGATTGTTCGGGTTCAGCATCCGCAGATATATCGGTTTGGTTTTGCACGCCACAGATCCGGACTCCGCACAGGCCACCGCCGCAGATCGGGCAAAAATCAATTGAATGTCTTGGTCCCACTTCGCTTTCCTTCAAATGCGATTGATTGTTCTTGGGGAATTGCAACGTTTTGGTCGAACGTTTCTTGTCACTACAAAGGGTACGCGGTGATCACGCGATTTCCTTCCAGGACTATTTTCACACGCCTTGCCATTGGGTTGCGTTTTCGTTTCCCATCGCGTCCGCCGACATACCCAACTCGCTTGCCCATATCGACTGTGTAAATCGTTCGGCCATCGTCAATTTTCTTGGTCGTTTTGATATTCTTTTTGGCTTTCTGATATGCAATGTCGATCGTTTTCAAAGCGCCTTCCATGCCTCCATCGAAAACGCCGTGGCTGCCAGGTCGGCCCGGTTGATCGTCTGTGTGTCGACGCAAGTGTTCTAAGCGATGTCCCTCGGCGCTACCGCGGGTGTACTGCAAACCTTCTGGGGACGAATATCGTTCACCGCCAAGCGATTTCAGTAAGCCATATTTCAGGTTCGAATTCGACTGGGCCGTTGAGTTAGTTTTCGGTTTTGAGTTACTGGTTTGTTTCGAGTTGCCACTTTTAGACCCGGTCGCGTTGGGATTGGAGGTCTTGTTGTTTGGCTTGATCAGGTCACCCAGCGGTCCCGACTGAACATTCGGAGATGCCCCCGAATTGTTATTGCGGGAATTTTTCTGCGAAGTGTTTTGTCGATTGTTCTGGGTATCCGGGCCTTTGTTCGCGGCAACCTGCGCTTTGTTGTTCTTGTTGATCCCTGGCAGGTTCAATCCGAACTTGTCATTGAGCATTGGTTGGGCGAACGAATAGATCGCGGCAAGAGCCACGGCAACGACGCCGCCAATTGTCTTGCCGCCAAATCGCTTTTTATGGGCCGTAAAGGACTCCGATGTGTCCTGTTTGTTCATTTAACTGATTCCCGTCGTCAAAACTGAATGTCTGAGTTGCAATAATCGTAGACCCGCGATGATCAGAAAAGGACCCCAGGTTGGGGAAAACCTGTGATTACCGCTGACATTTTTCTAATCAAAGGCTCACCTCACCCAAGACGTCTGCAGATCAACACGCGCATTTGCTCAGTGGATACCGCCAACGGAGACACCTGGGACTCGAAAACGATGCCTGGATTCACCAGAATTCAGCCAGTCGCCAAAAAACCGATGTCTCCGGTCGCAACGCTTCGCTCCAGTTGTGAACGGTTACAACGAATTGTGGTTTAAAGAAATGTTTCGTGTGTGAAAAAGAAAACGCACGGCAAAGTGAGTACTAGACCAGCGATAAACATCCGAAAGCACTTAATCAGATTGTCGCGACGATCAGAATTTTCGTTTGGAGTTATCCCTATCGCGAACGCCATGAAACCTGAGAGTACCATCAGCAAAAAACCAATAAGGGCAAATGGAACCGAAAGCAGGGCGATGAGAATGTAAGCACTTGGGACATGTTCATACGCCACCTTAGCAGCTGCGATGCTCAACGCTGCGAGGGCAGTCAACCAAATCAGCGATGAAAGTCTGTATTGCATCGGAGCAGCATTGAAAGGTCATGCTCGGAGCTTGTCGGTTTGCGGGCTACTTTTTTCCAAGCACCAAGAACACAGGATTGATCGCGTCAAAGCGGACGCGGTCCAACTGGTACTGTCCGCGAGCAATGTTAACCATGCGGATGTCACTGCGCATGCCCGACTTTTCGATCACGGATTGAACCGCAACTAGATTGTCCGGACTGGCGACGGTGACCACAAGGCAGCCGCCGGGCTTCAGCCGCGTGATGGCGTTGCTGACCAAGTCGGGTACATACCGTCCACTACCGCCGACAAAAACTGCATCCGGGTCAGGCAGATCTTTCCATGCATCGGGTGCTTGTCCGTGAACGGGGGCCAAAGCTGGAACGTCGAACATCTTGGCGTTCTCGATCATCAACCCATAGTCTTCTGCGTCCATCTCAATTGCAAATACTTTGCCAGACGACGCGATCTGAGCCGCTTCGATCGCGAGCGACCCGCTACCAGCTCCCACATCCCAAACGATGCTATCACGCTGCAATTCCAATTCCGAAAGAGCGATGCATCGTACTTCTGAAGGCGTTAACAGGCCACGTTTTGGTCGCGACTGCAAAAACAAATCGTCGGGGTTTCCAAACAAACGTTGCTTTCCACCACTTGGTCGATCCGCTGCTCCTTGGCGGCGAACCAGTACCATCACATTCAGTGCTGAAAACGTTTGAGACTTGATCGATTCCAAATCGCCTTGCGTGACAGTTTCGTCGGGGGTGCCAAGATTTTCGCAAACGTAGGCAGTGAAGTAATCGATCCGCCGATCCAGCAGCGCGGATGCCACCACCGCAGGCGTGATACTTTCCGTAGTGAACAAGCCGACTCGCTCGGCCGTGCGCACATTGTCGACGACTCGATCAAGCGGCTGGGTTGCCAAATTCGACAAGTACGCATCGTCCCAGCTTTCTTTGACGCGCGCGAACGCGAGCTGCATACTGCTGACGTGGGGGACAACCTCGAAACGGTCTTTGCCAATTGTTTCAGTCAGAAAGCGGGCAATCCCATAAAACAGTGGATCGCCAGTTGCCAACATCACGGTTGGTTTGTCTGGCAATTCTGACAGAGCTTGCTGCAGTTCGTCCAGATTGCCGCCAACGGTGACTCGCTGGGCCGACGAATCTGGTAGCCGTGCGAAAAGGGCCGCGTTGCCAATCAAAACTTCGGCACCGTTGACCAATTCTCTAGCATGGCCAGTCAGTCCGTCCAAGCCATCATCACCAATGCCGACGATATGAATTTTCGCTGTCAAGTTTCCGGTCCAGTGCAAATATCGTGCTTGGTTTATAAGTATCAACCGCGTGTGCAGTTACAATTTTCTGACGGCCGCCAAGATCTGTTCCGTTGTGGTACGACCCGCATGTGACTTGCTGACCTTTTGCCAGGCAACGCGTCCATTTTTGTCGATCACAAAAGTCGCTGGGTATGCGGTTTCGCGGGGTGCATCCCAGCGCAGTCCCCACTCCGTTACCATTTTCATATCGTCATCGCGGACCAGCACAAGAGGCTTGGGAACCGTTCGTGCTCCAAGAAACTGTTTAGCATGCCGCTCGAGTTGGTTTTTTTCGCCTGGGTAAACCAAGATGACTTTGCTGACGTGTTTCTCAAGCGTCTTTGCCCGGTTGAGCAAACTGCCGACTTGTTGTCGACATAAACTGCACTGATAGCCTGGGTATCCTCGCAAGACGATGACAACGACAGGGCCTTGTCTGTAAGCCTCTTTTAGTTCCAGGAAATCTTTTTCGCCTACGAGCGGCAAATCAAAATTGATGGCCTTGTCGCCGACGCCGGGGGTTTTAGTTTCGTCATCGGCCAGGCAGTTCTGAGTCAACAAAAGGGCAAGTGTAATACTTGCGGTCAAATTCATGATGGATTTCATCGTACATCCTTTCCGATGAGGTGGGTGAAAGACCTGAGTTCAGTTCTCGCGTTGCTTGCGCAGCCGCTTGCTGTACCGCTCGAGTGTTTTGCGTTCGGACGCAGAAAGGCTCTGCTCACCGTGTTTTTCGATTTTGGCCAAAATGTCGTCAGCAGCGTGTGCATCGTCACGCATTTTTCGGTCGGGGTCATGCACTTTGAGTTTCGTACGTCGCCAACTCTGACGCAGTTTGGTGGGCCCGTTTGTGATCCAACCAAGATCTAGCCATCGGAAATTCAGACCACCGTAATGGTAGGCTAACCCAAAGGCGATTCCTGCAAGGTGAACGCCGAACGCGGTGTTTGCTTCGCCTGGGGCGGCACTCGAAGAAATGCCCGCAGCGCCTAGTAGGTTGAATATGATGACGACCACCGCCAGCACCCACGCTTTCATGGGGAACACCATGAACAGCAGCAACGTATCGTGAGGGAATTTGCAAGCGAACAACAAAGTCACAGCCATCACTCCGCCGCTTGCGCCGACCAAGATTGCAAGCTGTGTTCCATTGAACCAAAAGCCGGCTGCACCAACGATGCCACCGAACAGAATACTGAGTAAATAAAACCGCAAGTACTCGTCGCGCCCAAGCGCCTCTTCGACCTTGCGGCCAAAGACAAACAGCGCGAACATGTTGAACGCAAGGTGCATGATGGAGTTGCTGTCGTGGACGAATCCATACGTCAGGCATTTCCACCACATCCACGGCTTGAGCATGGTGTCTTGGTTGACCGATAGATACCGGCCCATCCAGCTTAGCGATGATTCGCCTTCTAACGTACTGGGCAGAAAAAGATCAACCACGAAAAACGCAAACGTGACAGCGATCAAAATGACCGTCATGCTTTTGTTTTGCTGAGAGCGCATTTGACGATCCCAGGGAGTCTCTTCCCCGTATTCTCGTCCGTAATCGCGGTTGTAAAGACCCATTTGTTTTGTCCGCCAAGATGAACGCGTGCCGACTCTTCGGCCGTTCGCTCAATGCTGGTTGTGTGTTAGAACGCTATCCGATGCTTCCCATCCTAGCAATTGATGAGGTGATTCGTCGATATCGGCTGCTAGTTGCGATGAAGTAGGCCGGACCGAGCAAACGCTGCAATTGCCGGAACTTCGGACGCAAGTAGAAA
>CAYNNP010000361.1:0-5024 GCA_964398215.1 uncultured Pirellulaceae bacterium
ACCCATCGTTTTAGGGCCGATGAAGCACTCTGTGGTTACCGATCGACTAAGATAGTGGGCTTCCCCAGAAACCGTTGCTTGTCATGTACTATCGCCTCGGCATCGCCCTTAGTTTCCTTTTCCTGAACGCGCCAATCGAAGCCGGCGAGTTTCGAGAATTGGTGGCTCCGATTCTGCAGCAAAGATGTCTTGCATGCCACAATTCTCAAGTCGCTAAGGGTGGATATTCTCTTGAGACCAAAGAGCAAGCGTTTCTTGGTCATTCGATTGTTGCTGGTGATGCGGCAGCAAGCCATTTGGCCCAGTTGATTGTGGCATCCGATCCTGATGAAAGGATGCCCAAGAACGCAAAGCCGCTCTCCAAAGACGAAGTGGCGATCATCCGTAAATGGATTGATGCAGGAGCAGCCTGGCCCGCTGGCCATTCGCTTGCCCAGCCCATCGTTAGTGACTTTGATTGGTGGTCGTACAAGCCGATAGATAGTGTCGCGCTACCGAACCTTGGCCCCGCAGTTTCGAATCCGATTGACCGATTCGTTTTACGTAAACAAAAAGAAATGGGTTTGGGCCACAATCCGTCCGCAGATCGGCGAACTTTGATACGTCGGTTGACCTACGACCTGACTGGATTGCCGCCAACACCCGAGGAAATCGAATCGTTTGTAACCAGCACCAACCCTCGTGCCTACGATGATCTTGTTGACAGACTGTTGGCGTCTGAACACTATGGCGAAAGGTGGGCACAGCACTGGCTGGATGTTGTCAAATACGCGGACACCTGCGGCTACGATAAAGACAAGCTTCGTCCAAACGCATGGCCATACCGTGACTATGTAATCCGATCGTTCAACGAAGACAAATCGTACGGCCAATTCATTGAAGAGCAGATTGCTGGAGACTTGCTGTATCCAAATACGGCCGACGGCATCCTGGGGCTCGGTTTCCTAGCAGCCGGTCCGTGGGACTTCATCGGGCATGTGGAAGTTCCTGAGAGCAAGCTTGATGGCAAGGTCGCGCGGAATCTAGATCGAGACGACATTGTGTCCAGTGCCATCAACACGTTTTGCAGTTTGACTGTGCAATGCGCGCGTTGCCATCACCACAAGTTCGACCCGATTACCCAGCAAGACTATTACGGACTGCAAGCGATTTTTGCAGCCGTGGATCGCGCCGACCGTGTGTACGATATCGATCCCAAAACTATCGAAAAACGCAAGTCGCTCCAACGGCGGATAAGCAGTACGCAGCGAGATCTTGCCGAACTGAATAAAGCCGTCGTTTCCGCAGGCGGCCGGCAGCTACAGCAACTGAAAAGCGAACTGGCAAAGCTGCGGCCTAGTGTCAAAGTCCAGCCTGTAACGGAACACGGCTATCACAGTTCGATCTCCAAGTCTCAGGTGGCTCAGAAATGGGTCGCCATTGAATTTGAGTCTGCGGTGCGGATTGCAAAGGTGATTTTGCAGCCCTGTCACGATGACTACAACAACATTGGTGCTGGATTCGGTTTTCCGCTTCGATTCAAAGTCGATTTGCTTGACAGTAACGACCAGTGGAAAACCATTCACGATCAAACCCAAGCCGACTTTCTGAATCCAGGCGTCTTGCCAGTAGAGATTCCGATTGGCAAAACAACGCGAAAGATCCGTGTTGTTGCGACAAAGCTCGCCGAACGAAAATCGGACTTCATTTTTGCGATTGCTGAATTGCGTGCGCTGAATGCGAAAGGCGAATCCCTTTCAAGTGGAACAAAGATCACGGCGCTGGACTCGATCGAAGCGCCAGTCCGTTGGCGCAAGTCGAATTTGATAGACGGCAAATGGCCTACAGCAACCAATCCGCTCGCCGCGGCCAAGTATGCCGATGCATCGAAACGACACCAAACGATCTTGTCGAAGGTGTGGACTGCGGCCAGGACGAAACGCAAAACGCAATTGACGACGAAACTTGCGAATCAACGCAAGGAGCTTAAAAACTTGCCGACCGGAAAAATGGTCTACGCGGCTGCAACCGAATTCAAGCCTCAGGGGAATTTCAAGCCAACCAACGGACAGCCACGGACGATTCACGTGTTGCATCGTGGCAATATCGATCAGCCAAACAAATTGGCGGCTCCAGCGTTGTTGCCACTTTCAAAACAGGCACCGCTGCCAATCGTTGCCAAGGAAGAATCAGGGCGACGTGCTGCACTGGCGAAATGGCTTTCTAGCCGCGATCACCCGCTGGTATGGAGGTCGATTGTCAACCGAGTTTGGCAGCATCATTTCGGAAACGGTATCGTCGACACGCCCAATGATTTTGGCCGTATGGGAGCCTTGCCGACGCATCCAGAGTTGCTGGACTGGCTGGCCGCAGACTTTCGTGACAATGAGCAATCGCTAAAACGTTTGCACCGATTGATCGTTACAAGTCAGGTCTACCAGCAATCATCGACTTTCGATTCCGGCAACGCTAACAAGGACAAAGACAATCGTTTTTTGTGGAGAATGAATCGGCGCCGGCTGTCAGCAGAAGAGATCAGAGACTCCATCCTTGCGGTCACCGGTTGTCTTGATAAACAGGCTGGCGGCCCCGGATTCTATTTGTTCAAGCTGGAAAAGACACAGCATTCGCCGCACTACGAATACCACAAATACGATCCAACCGATGCATCAACTTACCGCCGGAGTGTCTATCGTTTTGTGGTTCGATCACAACCAGATCCATGGATGGCGACTCTGGACTGCGCGGATTCGTCGCAGAGCACACCGAAGCGAACGGAAACGCTGACAGCCTTGCAGGCGCTTTCGCTAATGAACAATCGGTTCAACTTGGAGATGTCCAAGAAACTTGCCGCCCGTCTAGGTCAGCAGGCGAGTTCGACCGCGAATCAATTGCACTATGGCATGCAGTTGGTCACCGGGCGGGAACCCAGCGAAGCGGAACTACGTGAACTGACAACGTATGCAAAAATGCATGGAATGCCCAATGCCTGTCGTGTCCTACTGAACCTTAGCGAATTCTTTTACTTGGACTGATCATGATTAGCCGAAGAGAATTCGTGTCCGGTGGCAGCCTGGGGAGCTTGGCGCTGGCCGCAATGCTCCAGCAAGATTCAGCGTTTGCCTCAGACGGTGTGACTTCGGTGCTGCACCATCCGCCGAAAGCAAAACGCGTGATTCAATTGTTCATGGGCGGCGCTGCAAGCCACATTGACTTGTGGGATCACAAGCCTGCTCTTGAAAAACATCATGGCGAGCCTTCTGATTTTGGCGAACACGTCGAGGCGTTTCAAAATGGGCTTGGGCCGTGGATGAAATCACCTTTCAAATTCTCACGGCATGGTGACTGTGGAAAGATGATCAGTGAAGTCGTCCAGCCGTTGGGGGATTGTGTTGACGACATCGCTTTCATTCACAATATGGTGGGCAAAACCGGCGTTCACTCACAAGCCACGTATTTGCAAGCGACTGGATTTCAGCGGCCTGGTTTTCCCGGAATGGGGGCGTGGATTAGTTATGCATTGGGCAGCATCAATGACAATCTGCCGACGTTCGTTGTCTTGCCGGACCACCGCGGATTTGCAAGTAATGGGCCAAAGAATTGGGGTTCCGCATTCTTGCCAGCGAATTCGCAGGGCACGACGATTTTTCCGCAGCGAACAAACCCAATCGAAGACTTGCACGCCCACGCGTCGTTTGTAACCGGTGAAAGCGAGCTTGGAGCTGCCAAAGTACTGCGGCGTTTGAACAGTCAATACGCGGAAGATCGTCAATTCGATTCGCGATTGGAAGCACGTGTTCGCTCCTACGAACTTGCCGCTCGCATGCAACTGAGCGCGCCGGAGGCGTTGGACATTTCTCGCGAACCCAAGCATGTTTTGAAAAAGTATGGCCTTGAACGATTGGGCGCCAAATACCCTGACCAAATCAATGCCCCTGAAGAAATCGAGTACTTTGGATACAAATGCCTGATTGCTAGACGATTGATTGAAAGAGGCGTTCGGTTCGTACAAATTTGGTCCGGAAATGACAATAGCTTTCCGCGTCGCAATTGGGATAGCCACGAAAACATCCAGCGCGATCATGGTCCGCTGGCAACAGGAATGGCGATTGGCACCGCCGCGTTGATCAAAGACCTGAAAAGTCGAGGCTTGTTGGATGACACCATCGTGCTTTGGACCACCGAGTTTGGCCGCATGCCCAGTACGCAAGGCAGCAAGGGACGAGACCACAATCCCTACGTCTTTACGAATTGGCTATGTGGTGGCGGAATCAAAGGCGGCGTCAGCCATGGCCAGTCCGATCAATGGGGCTACAAGCCGCTGGACCGTGACAATCCAACACAGGTCTATGATGTGCACGCAACGATCCTACACCTGCTGGGCATTGACCACAAAAAACTGACCGTCCGCCACAACGGAATCGACAGGCGATTGACCGACGTTCACGGTCATGTCCTATCAGAAATCACAGCGTGAAGGGGCGGCGCCGCGATTCGTGCGCACGCCATGGTAACGCGCCGTTTGCTTGGGCTAATCAATCGAAAAAGTACTCAAACAATCCCGTAGGATCAAGCAAAACAAATGCGACTGCACCTGCGCACATCACGAGATATATAAGCGGAAATATCACTGTTAGTCGAGGTCGACGAATCGCAACTCCCACGAACGCAGACAGCAACAGTCCAATTGGGATCAACAAAAAGTAGTTTATGATTAGCTGGGCAGCAATGTTGAAGACCACACCAAGCGGCGTTTCCCAGGAGTGAATAATCGCCCCGTGCATCCCGAGAACGCGATCCATAAACCAAGTCAGTGCAACAAACCCGATGGCCCATACTGGGTATGTGAATCCTATCAGCGGAACTATTGCGCTCGGATAAAACCTGCGTTTGCGACGGTTCGATTGCGAAACTCCTGGAGAGTAAGGATTCGTATCAACGGCCAAGTCAAACCTTTCGCGGATAGAGTTTCGGATCAGCGGCTAAACCAAAGTGGCCGTCGATCTCCGAGCGACGTAGCCCGACCGAAAAGGCATCCAATCGTA
>CAYNNP010000362.1:0-5003 GCA_964398215.1 uncultured Pirellulaceae bacterium
CCGTTGATCGGTGCGTTCAAGATTCCAGAAATCGAACTGATGTTGATGATCTTGCCTGGTCGCTGATCGGAAGGTCGATCGAGTGACGCACCCAACAAGGGAAGGAAGGCGTTGATGACAAGACGCAGGCCAGTGACATTGACTTTCAGTTGGTGCTCGAACCGGTCGTCGTCGATCAGTTCAAGCGGCCCGGGCAGGGCGATGCCGGCGTTATTCACTAATGCAGTGAGCAGGTTGCCGCCAAGCCGCTGCTGAACAATATTGGCCGCCGCGACCACGGCTTGCTTGTCGGAAACATCAAACTTTAGCGGAACAAAGTTGCTGGGGTAATCAAGCTGCAGTCGTTCGTAGTCGGCTGTGCTGCGAACGCTTCCAAAAACCGTATAGCCTTGCTCGATGAAGTAGCCAACGGTCTCGTGACCAATCCCGCTGGACACGCCAGTGATGACAATCGTCTTAGAGCCTTTCGCGATCGCACTATTCATTTTCGGCTCGCAAAAGAGGCCGCAGCAGGCCGGCGTAATGATTGTCGGTGCTGGAAACGAATCGCTGAAAATCGGGACCGGAAAAGTACTCTTGTAGTTGCGTGTCGGATTCGGCCATCAGCAAAACGGTATTGTCAGTCACGTATGGCATCGCCGTCTCGCCATCTTTGCCCTGCGTTGCAGCGGTCACGGCGCGTTGGCCGGTGAAACCAATTTGGACATTGTGCGCGCTGGTCGAATCCCGCAGAGCGTTGACCGATGCGCTGGGTTCACTAGCAGAAAAGTGAACGACGGCATAGGACTTCAGGCCTTTTGTGTTTGCTTGATCGTCTAGCCGCTGATGCATCACGAAAGAAAATCGTCGTACCGAGATCATTCGCAAGACACTGATCAGCAAAAAGAACCGGTCACTTGCGAGGTTCAAAAAATTCTCAGCGGCCGGATAATTCACGATCAGTAAGAACTGACGCGCCAAGGCTTCGTCGCCACTGAGCGATTTCACGACGCGCGCTTTGAAGAGCGCTCGGCCACCTGCCTTGGTTAACCGACTGCCAGCCAGAAAATTGTAGAAGTGGTAGACCCACGCTGGCTTGGTGTCGAACCAATTGATGGCGAATAACGGACCGGCCAACGATTCCTGTTTCCCGCGCAGGACCAGATTGGTGCCCGCAGTGATCTGACGTTCAACGTAATCGGCTTCGCCCAAATCCGTTTCGTCGCCAACTGTTTTATCTTGGTCGCTCATTGCTGGCCTGTTGCGGTATCCTTGGTCACACTGACACGCTGGCCTGAAAACGCTGCGTTTCCAGTTAGCGGATCAACAATCTGATCATCCATCAAGTCATTGATACTGACACCTGGAGCCTCGCTCGCGACCGACAGTTGAATGTTGTCGCGATTGTGTCCGTAGCCATGCGGAAGGCTAACGACTCCTGGCATCATTGCATCGGTCGTTTCCACAGGCACAGTGACGCTACCCACGCGGGATGACACCCGTGCAATAGAACCGCTTTCCAGCTTTAGCCGTGACGCATCATCGGGATGCATCATCAATGTGCAGCGGTCTGACCCTTTCATCAATCGGCGACTGTTGTGCATCCAAGAGTTGTTGCTGCGAAGATGCCGACGACCGATCAACGAAAACGTACTTTCACCGCCACCTGACTCGCTTGCTGATTTCCTTTCGGCAACGATCTCACGCATCCGCTGCACAAAGCACGGCGGAGCAGCGTCGATTTTCCGATCAGGCGTACGCAGCTTGCCTGGAAATTGCGGTTTCAGTTCGCCAAGATCAACACCATGCGGGGAGGCTTTCAATCGTTTCAGATTCAGTCCGCCTGTGAAGAATTTTCGCATCGCACCGTAAGGGCCAATGGAGAGTGCCAGATTCAGCATGCGGTCAGGCGTCAGCCAGTTCAGGACTGCGACCTTCAAACGTTGACGGATCCGCCCCGCGAAACTGGTTGCAGGCGGCGTCAGGCGTTTGGCAAGTTCTTTCATGATTTGCCAGTCGTACATCGCTCCTTCAGCAGGCTTGAACACTTGCGGCGAGTACTTGACGGTATTGCGAATGGCAAGCGCGTTGAACGCTAGATCAAAGTGATCGGTTTCAAGGCCAGTTGCCGGTGGCAAAATCAGATCGGCGTGGCGCGTTGTTTCATTGATATAGATGTCGATGGCGACAAAGAAATCCAAGCCCGCAATCGCCTTGTCAACTTGTTGCCCATTGGGCGTTGAAAGGACCGGGTTGCCAGCGTTGGTGATCAGTGCCCGAATCTGGCCCTCGCCGGGTGTCAGCATTTCTTCGGCCAGCACGGCCACCGGAAACTCTCCTTCAAATTCGGGCAGCCCTCGGACCCGGGAATGCCAACGACCCGATTCACCAAACGTGCCCTTGCGGCCTACCAGCGAAACAGCGGGAGCGGATAACATTTGCCCACCTTGGCGATCCAAGTTGCCGGTCACCAAGTTGATTGTGTTGATCAGCCAATTGCAAACCCCGCCATGTTGCTGAGTCGATACGCCCATGCGACCGTAAACCACCGCCCGATCAGCTGCCGCAAATTCGCGGGCCAGTTCAGTAATCGTTTCGGCACTGATCCCGGTTTCGTCCGCCACGGATGCCGGTGTGAATGCGCGAACTGCTTGCTGTAAGTGATCGATATTTTTGACGAATCCGTCATAGGCATCTAGTTTTGTCAGCGATTCTGAAAAAATGACATTCAGGATCGCTGCCAGAAGATACGCGTCGGTCCCAGGGCGGATGAACTGATGCCGATCGGCCAGCTTTGATGTCTCGGTCGCTCGCGGGTCGATCAAAACTACTTTGCCGCCACGTTCTCGGATCGATGAAAGACGTTTCTTGATATCCGGCGCGGTCATCAGGCTGCCGTTGGACGCCGCCGGGTTGCCTCCCAAGATCAACATGAAATCAGTGTGATCGACATCTGGCACAGGTATCATCAAACCGTGGCCAAACATGTGGTTGGCCGCAAAGTGGTGTGGCAGCTGATCAACTGAGGTCGCTGAAAATTGGTGCTTGGTGTTCAAAGCTTGTTTGACAAACCGCTGGAACAGCATCGCGCCGGAGTTGTGAACCGTTGGATTGCCAAGGTAGATGGCCACCGCGTCGTCACCGTATTGAGCACGAATGGCGCCGAAGCGTTTTCCCAGCAAATCGAACGCATCATCCCACGAGATCGGATCGAAGCCGCCGTTGCCATTGTTTCGCATCGGCTGTCGCAACCGATCTGGATCGGCATGAATGTCCTGTAGCGCGATCGCTTTGGGGCAAAGGTGCCCACGACTTAGCGGATCGTCTGGGTCACCTTTGATCGAAAAAACCTGCTGGTCATCATGTTGGATCGTTAGACCACAAATGGCTTCACACAGATTGCAAGACCGATAGGTAGTGCGCCGCTGGCTGTCTGTGCTATGGCCGCTCGTCACACGCTTACTCCGCGACGGCAGCAGACATCGAAACGCTCGCGTACAACAGCCCAATCAGTACGCTGAAGCCAAACGATACGTAACACATCGGCAGCCATCCGAACGCTTGTGGGCAGACGTTGCCGCGGATCAATTCAAATGCTGAACCCACCAGCGCCAAACCACCAGCGACTGCTAAACCGGCCCAGAATACTCCATTGGGAAGCCGATGGCCGGACAGCATGAACACCAGCGCGACCGCCATCACTAGGTAGCCAGAAAACGCGATGTAGCAGGCCGGAACAGGGCCAAGAATCGGGCATGCTTCTCCAGACAAGTAATGCTGATACGAGAGCTTGCCGCCACTCCAGACGCCAAAGGCAACCAACAGCAGCAAAAGAACTGTGCTCACATTCATTCGACGGCTCCGGCTTGGACAAGACTGCCGCCGCTGATTGTTTTCCGATCACAGCCAACCGTGATCGTGGCTCCCATTTGGTCGGGATTCAAGGTCATGCTTTCGCCGTCTAAGAATTTGACTGAAACAGAATCGACTTGCGAATCACCCGCGCCGATAGTGATGATCGGTGTCGAATCGGAACACAAACCCTCGCCTTTGACGAACGGCCAATTCACGACTCGTCCGTCCGCCAAAACGGCTTGCACCATCGCTCCAACGGAACTGACCGTGTTGGGCAGGCTGACTTTGACAAAGTTGGTTGCAGGCGTCTTGCTGATAAAGGCCAATGATTTGCCTGCTAGGTTCACGTGAACCAAATCAGGCACACCATCGAGATTGAAGTCCGCCGTCAGTGGAGCGATGCTGAAACGCTTGTTGACAACACCTGCTTCCTGGCCGACAGCTGCAAACTGCCCTTTTTCATTCTGAATAAGAAATCGGCACGGCAAGCGAAGAAAGCTGATCTTGTGCGGCGGTAGGTCAACAAAGTTTTCGGATACCACCAAGTCCGGGCGGCCGTCCAAATTGAAGTCTTCAAATACGGCGCCCCACGAAAATTCGTAGTCCGCAACTTTCACTTCCTCGGCCGTATCGGTGAACTTGAAATCACCGTCGTTGCGAAACATGATCCACTTTGGATAGTACGTCTGGTCGTCTCGCAAATCGCCGCTGGCCATGAACGCGGGAGCCGTCGTTCCAGTATTGGAAAAGAAGTAATCCGGACGCCCATCGTTGTCGTAATCGGCAACCGCAATCCCCATCGGGTAACTGTAAACTTCCGAGTTGGGATTCGGCATGTTCTTAAATTTCATCCCGCCCTGGTTCTGCCAAGTACGCACTTGTCCCGTGTCGTGAGCGACGATCAAATCTTCCAAGCCATCACCATCGGCATCAGAGAACACAGCCTGGAACGTATTGTGTTTATAAAACAGTCCCGAGCTTTCCGTCTCGTTGGTAAACGTGTTGTCGCCGTTGTTGATCAGTAGAGCGCTTGTTCCGCCGTAGTCTTCTATGTTGAAGATATTGAGCCCTTCGATTAGCTCTTTGCGAATGTATCCACAGACGTACATATCAAAGTGACCATCGCGATTTATATCGCCAACGGCGACCGATAGCGGCGAAGTGTCTTT
>CAYNNP010000363.1:0-4994 GCA_964398215.1 uncultured Pirellulaceae bacterium
CGACCCGGGGCTTTGTTGTTGAAGTCCTTCGGACTTAGTTTCACGCCGAAAAAACTGAACCTAAAGGGGGCCGCCCGCAACCTTGGGTTAACACCCAAGGCTACAGCATGCCGCTGCTTCGCAGCTGGTTTTCTCTTTGTTTCATCCCGCCGAACAAACGAATCTTGATACGTTGTGCTTTTACGTCAGGCATTGATTTTTGGTAACCCGAAGCGTGAGTTTTGGAGTTGCGATTTTTGGGTAGGCCGGACCGAGCAAACGCTGCAATTGCCGGAACTTCGGACGCGAGTAGAAACGTCATTGATAGTGTGATCTCTGCGACACAATGGAGGCGTTTGCGCTGTTCCGGCACGTATCGCGTCCTTGGTCCGGCCTACTTGCCAAAAAAGCCCAACTCCAAAACGCGTGAGCGAGGGACAATCGATCTTGACTCGGTCCCTCGCTCACGCGTCGGGTTACCAAAATGACCTCCGCCGAAAGTCTTGCCGACTTTCGCTACTTCAGGACTAGCTGTTGGCCCAGGCATCAAACGCTGCTGCGTCGACGTTTCGCCCGCTGAGTATAACGACGATGTCGCCATCATCTTCCAATTCGTCAGCGTGCTTGATCGCTGCGGCAGTTGCAATCGCGCCGGACGGTTCTGTTCGCAAGCCATGCTGATCCATCAACCATCGCATGGCTTGACGAGTCTCGTCGTCGCTAATGGTCACCGAGCGGTTGACCAGTCGGTGTAGAATCGGCCAGTTGTGCGTTCCGACATCATACGAGAGCAGGCCATCGCAGATGCTTGCCGGGCGATCGATACGGACTCGCTTTCCTGCCGCCAACGATTGCCGAAAGTCGTCTGCGTTGTCAGGCTCTACACCAATGATTTCAGCTTGTGGGAAAAATTCGGCGATCGCCAATGCGTGACCGGCCATCAATCCGCCGCCGCTGACCTGACAGAACAAGTGCGATAATTTTCGTCCTTGCCTTTGCAGTTCTTCGGCAATCTCCAAGCCTCCAACTCCGTTGCCAGCAATGACGTGATTGTTGTCATAGGGAGAAGCCTGAACTGCGTTTTCCAGTTCCGCTATCTCACGAGTCATCTGATCGCGAATGCCAGTTTTGTGGTCCGTGAGGATGTCATAAGTGCGGATCTCTGCCCCGAACGATCTGGTGCGTTCGAATTTGATTTCTGGCGCTTGTTCGGGCATCACGATGATCACGCGTTTGCCGTATTGCTGCCCGGCAAAGGAAATCCCCGAAGCGAAATTCCCAGATGAATGTGCCGCCACTGGCCGGTCACCCATCGATTCGATCTGGTTCGCCAGCCAGTTCACAGCCCCCATGAGCTTGAAAGAACCAACCGGCGTCCATCCATAATCTTTGATCCAGGCTCTTCTAGACGCCGACAGGCCCAGCGCTCGCTCGAGTGCGTAGGAACGAATCAGCGGTGCGGGCGAAAAGTGCTTGGCGAGAACGGTCTGTGCGAATTGCACATCCGAGAAAGTTGCTTCGTTCATGTCGCAGCTGTCAGTGAAGTTCCGCAACGCGCAGGTGCCGAAGCGGACATCTTGATTTGAGTACACAAAGGGCTTTCCGGGGTCCACCATTTGTCAGAAATCCGCCAAGGCGCTGTGTTAGAAAACAACGCCTTGGCATCATCGTGCAGGAAAGTCTACCTATTTCGTCTTTGCACCCAGCTCTTTTAGCTTGGCCACGATTGCTTCACCGTGTGATCCCGCTTTGACTTTCTTGTCGACATACAAGATCTTTCCGTCGCCACCGATGTAATAAGTCCAGCGGTTCGAGAATCCACGTGTGCTCAAGCAACCAAGTGCTTTAGCAACTTTTTTGTCAGGGTCACTTAGGATTGGATAATCCAAGTCCATGCTCTTAGCGAATTCCGTGTTCTTTTTGACGGGATCGCAACTTGCTGTGAAATAAGCAACGTCCAGAGCTTTCAACATCTTGCCGCTTTCACGAAGCGACTTGCATTCTTTCGTTCAGCCACCGGTAAAGGCTTTTGGGTACCACGCGATCACTACGATCTTATTCTCTTTTTTGAACTGCTCGCTGGTGTAGGTTTTCCCGTCGCTTCCAACCATCTCGAACGCGGGAACTTTGTCGCCTACCGTAAGCTCAGCCCGAGCGTTGTTGGTGAAAAAGGAAAACAGTGAAAGCGTCGCCGCTACTACAAAAAATCGTTTCATGTATCTCTCTCGTTTGGGTTTTTGTTCCCGAATAGTTTAGACGGCTGGCAGCCAACCCGCAAAACCCAAGGCCCGTACTGTGAAACAGACCGCGAAAGACGTGTTTAAACCGAGCTTGGCGTAGTTTCACACAGTAAATCCAACAACGACGAATTCTGTCTTGGTACGAGATTAGTGTTCTGTTAACCTTCGCGTTCCTCACTGAATTGCAGCGTTTTGAGT
This sequence comes from uncultured Pirellulaceae bacterium, assembly GCA_964398215.1. Classification (GTDB taxonomy): domain Bacteria; phylum Planctomycetota; class Planctomycetia; order Pirellulales; family Pirellulaceae; genus CAYNNP01. The sequence continues at coordinate 2,418 of CAYNNP010000363.1, forward strand.
GTCGGGGCCACGGATGGCCACACAGACGCGGCTTCGATTCGCTCGGAAGGAGTTCGAGATGGAACAGGCAAAGACATCAAGCCAGAGTGCGAGTGTTCACATCCGTTGGATGATCCGACGCGATATGCCCGCCGTTCTTGGTATTGAGAATAAGTGTTTTGAGTTTGCATGGAATGAGGAAGACTTCATTCGCTGCCTTCGTCAACGAAACTGTATCGGCATGGTAGCCGAACACGACGACGAAGTTGTAGGGTTCATGATTTATGAACTGCACAAGAACAGATTGCATATTTTGAATTTTGCGGTCAATCCAGAGTTTCGTCGACACGGAGTCGGACGAGCCATGATTGGCAAGCTGGTTGGCAAGTTGTCACATGAGCGACGCAATCGAATCATGCTGGAAGTTCGTGAGACGAACTTGGACGCACAGCTGTTCTTCAAGATGCTGGGTTTCCGAGCGATCTCAGTCTTGCGTGACTTCTATGAAGACACAGTCGAAGACGCATACCTGATGCAATACCGCTATCAGCCAACCGCCGACGAGCTTGCGAATCCCCATAATCGTATCTCAAGGATGGCAGGCTAGCGGGCCTGACGAATTCGAGCGATCTGAAATGACGCTCGATCAGGGGCACGCATCGGTCTGGCGATAAATAGCAACGCGCAATTTCCTCCGCGCCCAGGTCATCAGACCTGGGCGATCCCAGTGGCTCAAGCGTCCTAGGCTTGGAGGAAACAGGTGTCATCGGTTGCTCAGATCAGCTTGGTTAGCTTGTTGGTCAAACCGCCTTCGCCGACCAGCACCTGCAGTGAACCGCTCTCGGCTACTCGCTCCAGCGTTTCCAATTCCCGCAGACGCATTAGCGCTGGATTGTCCGTCAGCAACTTCGCCGTATTGGCTTGGCTACGGATAGCAGCAGTTTCTTCGCGACGCGTAATCAAGTTTGCTTCGGCGGCCTTTCGAGCTTCGACAACACGGTTCAGCAGCTCTTTCATTTCGCCTGGCAAAATGATGTCACGCACACCAACGCTGATCAGTTCAACGCCCAGTCGCTGTGCAACTTCATCCAGAGCTTTGCTAAGTTCCTCTGACAGAGATTCGCGATCGGTCAACAAATCGTCCAAGTTTCGCGCACCGACAGCGGTACGCAGCGCCAACTGAACCTCGCGGTACAAAGCCTGTTGGACATTCGATGTCACTTCGACGACTCGCGCTGGATCCTGAACACGGTAGACCACGTTCAGATTCAGTCGCATGGTGACCCTATCAGCAGTCATCAATTCTTGGCCGCTGATATCCAGTTGCGTTTCGCGCGTGTCAACCTGAACAACTGAAGCCGTTCGCCCAGATCGCCAGAACGCATACAAACCTGGCGGCACCGTTTCAACGTAGCGATCATCGATTAGTTTGACACCAACCATGCCAACGCCAACTCGAAACGTCTGAAGAGCGCTGCTGGCATCGTCGCTTTCAATGATCTTTGCCAGTTGCTTGTGCCGAAGTTGCACGTCGTCACCAGAAACATCGACCACTTCCACGCGAACGTTTCGCGGTTCGTTCCAAAACGCGAACAGTCCCGCTGGCAGTACTTTGAAAAACCGATCGTCAACCCACACAAGGCCTCGCTGGTTGTCATTCAAATCAACAACGGTGGCTTTGTCGTTCAACAAACCACTGCCAACAATTTCCGGCAGACTGGATTTAACCCCGGCAATTCTATCTGCATTCGAAAGAGTCTTTGAATCCAGAAGAATGCTTTCGCGTCGGTCAAATTTGACGACAGACGCAGCTCCCCACAAAATGTGCCGACCAGTATCCAGCAATGTAAATGGTTTGCCTTGGCGAAACACTACAGCGGTTTCGTACTCGCGGATTGCGACGATTCGGAAGCCCAACATTTTCTTTTGATTACTCCAAGCATTCTGAACCAAGGGTGGTTCGTAGATGTGAAAAGGCCGCCGAACTCTTGCAGTCGTCAACCAACTCCCGTCAGTGATGGCGGGGAATTGCGTTCGCGAAAGCGTCAGACGCGGACGGGCCATTGATTCTACAGCCGAATCGTTGGCCATCGCGTATCTTCGATCGCGGCAGCAGTCCTCAAAGCCAGAACTGGGCCGGTGCACCAAAAATATTCACTGCGCCAGTTTCGTTTTGAAGGTCCGTTCAATCGAAGCGAAACGCCTTGGTGCATTCGCACTTCAGGAGCTGTGCCAGAAGGAACGGGGTTCAGCCGAATCTGTCAAAGTGGTTTGATTGGATGCGCGTTGGTCAACGCACCGAAAAGTTCGACGCACCGACGTTTAGCGTTTTCATTCGCTATTTTGAGCCCGTACAACGGACTCGGTTTTGGATGGGAATCGAACCCACTACCGACAGATTCGTAGTCTGTTGCTCTACCGATGAGCTACCAAAGGGTTGACGCAACCAGTCGTTATAAGCCGGTTGGGAACGCATCGCACTGATAGTGAACATCTATCTGAGCCACTAAGCCGATCACGCCTCCGGTCTCCGGTTACGCCACAAAGACAGAGGCCACCCCACTGGGCAAGGTTCGCAGTGGCCAGCCACGAAGAGGC
>CAYNNP010000364.1:0-4946 GCA_964398215.1 uncultured Pirellulaceae bacterium
TTGCTGTATGAGTATGACTATGAAAAAAATCTCCTTTTCACATCCAAAGATGATCCTTGCGTCAACCGTCTTTGTCGGCCTGCTGATCTCGATCGCGGCCGCCGATGAACGCCGTGCCGCAAAGCCAAAATTCAAGCCGGGTGATACCGACGGAATCTTTTTTGATGACGTATCGAAAGCGATTCGTGGTACGCGACCGGCACTGGCTACCCTTCGCCAAGCCAAAGTTGCTGCTCCCGTGCAGGGCAACAAGGGCAATGGCAACGGTGCCGCTAAGCCTGCCGCTGGAAGCGGTAAATGGGATGCATTGGTTTCGCCCGAATCATTGGAAGCAGAGATCAAGCGTGTTGCGATTCACTACGATTCAATTGTGACGACTCCCGGTGCATTCAACAGCGGCGGTTACCTGGAAGCACGATTGGATCTGTCGATCTTGGCAGTCATGTTTGCTGTTATCAATGAACACGGTGGCGATGTTCGATTTAAAAAACAGGCGGCGGCGGTACGCGACCTGATCGCTCGCACAGCATTCAATTGCAAAACGGGTTCGATCCAAACTTACAACGAGGCCAAACTGCGAAAGGCTGACTTGCAGGACATTGTTTCCGGTGGCGGAATTTCGGCGCGAGAGGCCGAACCAGAGAACGAATGGACGTTGATTGTCGATCGGTCACCGATGATGGATTACTTGGAACAGCTTCAAGATCAGATGAAAGAAGTGTCCAATAGCACGGCGACAATCAAGAGCAACACGGAAGACGTGAAGCGGATCGCTGAATTGTTCTCGGTTGTCGCAGCCGTTTTAATCCAAGAGGGAATGGATGACTACGACGACGAAGACTATGCCGCCCATAGCAAGGAGATGTCAAAGCATGCCGGTGGCGTTATCCAGGCGCTGAAATCAGAAGACTATGCCGCGGTTGGAAAGTCGATGGGTGGCATCACACAGAGCTGCGACGCTTGTCACGAAGATTATCGCTAGGGCTGTGACCCCAAATGTCGAAAGAATCGGCGGACCATTCGAACCCATTGATGTTGCGTGTTGGCGCGGCAATCTTTCGTCGTTGGACTCGAAAACTCGGTGCGCCGAAATCCGAAGACGAAGTCCATATTTTGAATGCCAACGAGCAGTCGCAACTTCGAAGCATTGAGCGTTCTGCAATTTGGAAAGCTGTGGGGATCGGAACTCTATCCGCTATTCTGTGCGCTGCCAGTTGGCCTACTGCGACGCTGTGTCTGGGAACGCCTGCCGCAGAATTGACGCTCGCGCAACTTTGGCCTTGGTACCTGATCATGGGGGCGGTGTTGGCGGTCGCGACAATTTTGGAGATCGTTTTGATCTACTGGAACGCGTTGCACGCCGTTCATCGGATGTCTTATGCTGCCGGTTTGAAGTTGTTTGGTGATGACGATCAACCACTTGCTGTCATGAATGCATTGGTCTCGGCGGCGTTGGAATTGCCCAGGTCGCGAGAAGAGACTTTGTTTGCGGTACCAGGCAGAGAAATTTCTCGATGGTGGGTCGTGTTCGCGACGCTGTTGTATCGATTGAAGGTGACTCTCAGTTACTACATTGCCAAGGCCATTGTGCAACGATTGCTTTCGCGAGTTGCCGTTAAATGGGCGATCGAGTTGGTGGCAATTCCCGTCTATGCGTTCTGGGATGCGCTGATAACGTATTGGGTTCTGCGAGAAGCTCGAGTTTGTGCAATGGGTCCATCAGCAGTGGAGGAGTTTTCACGCAAGATCCAACAACGTGACGTTGATCTTAGTGAAGCGGCTCATACAGCGATTGTGTGTGCCGTTGGCGCGACCGTTGCTCGAAACTCGGAACTGCACCCGAATGTTGAATTGTTATTTCGAGAATTGACCGATGTGTATGGCATTCCAAATGACAAGGACATTGACAATTCACAAGATCTGATTGGCTTGCTGCAGGAATTGACCCATGATGAACAAGTCTTGGTCTTGGAGACATTGACGCTTTCGATGATCATCGATGGTCAGGCATCGGTTTGGGAGCGACAGCTTCTGGCCGATTGTTTAGATGCATGCGGAATGCCAAAGGAATCTGAACCATTGAACAAGGGCCTTGCGCTTTTCCGGGCGGGTAAAGCACTTGATGTTGACCGACTGATACCAAAATGGATTGCGTGAATCAGTTTTCAAATGTAGACGCTTCAATGGTGCGTTGCTCTCGGCATGGGGTACACTGCACATGCTTTTCAGATTCAACACACGACTCTTCTTTTCACACATCGGTACGTATTGTTCATGGATGACGACGCCGACCAGCAGCGCAAAATTGGTCTTTGGGGAGCCACCGGAATTGGGGTGGGCGCAATCGTTGGGGGTGGAATCCTGGCGTTGGCTGGCGTTGCGTTTCAGACGACGGGACCATCGGCGATTCTGGCATTTTCTCTGAACGGGATCATCGCATTGTTGACTGCGCTGAGTATCGCAGAGATGGCTTCCAAATTTCCTGAGTCGGGCGGGACCTATACCTTCGCACGAAAAGTACTGTCGATCGAATCCGCTTTCACAGTTGGCTGGGTGGTTTGGTTCGCTTCGATCGTGGCGGCGGTTTTGTATGCCATCGGATTCGCTCATTTTGCAATCCTGATCGCCAGCGATTTGATGGCCGCACTGGACTATGCGTTTGAACCGCAGTTTTGGCTCAAGCCTTTGGTGGCGATTACGCTCACGATTGCATTGGCCGTCCGGCAAATGTATGGCAGCGGCGGAGGTGGTCTGTGGGAAAATGTCGGCAAAGTAGCTGTGTTTGGAATCCTGATCGCAGGTGGTCTTTGGGCTTTGAGCCGACAACCTGCGGCACAGACCTCACAGAGTTTGCGGCCATTTTTCACTGACGGCTGGAGTGGTCTTGTCCAAGCTATGGGTTATACGTTCATCGCTTTGCAAGGTTTTGATCTGATCGTCGCTGCTGGTGGCGAGGTGAAGGAGCCGCGAAAGAATCTGCCACGGGCGATGGTGCTGAGTTTGTTGATCGCGCTGGCCATTTATGTTCCGCTACTGTTCGTTATCACGACGGTTGGCACGTCAGAGGAAGAATCAATTGGGCAGCTTGCCACTCGAAACACCGAGGGGCTGATCGCAGTTGCCGCGAAGCAGTTTCTGGGCAGCGTTGGCTATTGGTTAGTGATGGCTGCGGCGCTGCTTTCGATGTACACCGCGCTTGCGGCGAACGTATTTGCGGCTTCACGAATCGCAATGACGATGGCTCGGGATCGAACATTGCCATCGGTGCTAAGCCAAGTCAACAAACGTTCGCTTTCACCTACGTACGCGATCGGTTCAACGGCTTTGATCATCGTTGTCCTGATTTTGGCGTTGCCCAATATTGCGGTTGCCGGTGCAGCTTCAAGCTTGATTTTTCTGGTCACTTTTGCGGCTGCGCATTGGTTGTCGATTTTGGTTCGTCAGCGGAGCGTTTTGGCTCCACCGTTTCGATCGCCTCTGTTTCCCGTCGTCCCAATCGTGGGCGGGCTGGCGTGTTTGGGGCTGGCAGTTTTCCAGGCTGTGGCGGTACCCACAGCTGGTGTGGTTGCGCTTGGGTGGCTTGGATTGGGCGGCATCCTATTTTTGACGCTGTTTGCGCGCCGAGCCAGATTTGTTGACGCGTCCAGCAAGGGCACGAATCCTGAATTGATGACGCTACGCGGACGCGCGCCGTTGGTTTTGGTTCCGATCGCTAACCCAGACAATGCCGAGGCATTGATCGAACTGGCAGATGCGCTGGTGCCCGCAGGATTGGGGCGAGTGCTGATTCACAATGTCGTTGTTGCGGACAAGGATTGGCAACCGGATATCGATAGCACGCCGATCGAAAGATCACAGACTCTTTTGAGCAAGATGTTGCGGGCGAGTGTGCGAATTGGAATTCGCGCCGAAGCTTTGACAACTGTGGCGGCAAAGCCGATGGACGAAATCGCTCGCGTTGCAAGGTTGCATTCGTGCGATACCGTGTTGGTGGGACTCAGCAAGCTGGGTGAACAGAATGACGGTACCAAACTGGAATGGTTATTGGGAGTCGTCGATTCAGATGTCGTGGTGTTGAGAAGTAGCCCTGATTGGTATTTGACATCCGCCAAGAAAATCTTGGTTCCGATTGCTGGACAGGGAGGTCACGATTTTCTTCTTGCAAGACTGTTGGGGAGTCTTGTACGAAGTCTTGCCTGTAAAGTTCAATTTGTTCGCGTGGTGCCAACAACAACATCGGACGATGAAGTCCAACGGATGATTGGGATACTGAAGCAGATCGCGCAGGACAATTTGTCGGGGCAGTGTACTTGGGATGTGATCGTTGCAGATGATCCGGTCGACGCGATCGTAACGCAGATGGTCGATTTTGATCTGCTGATTTTGGGTGCGCAGCGCCACGAACAGTCCAAGCGTCTTTTTGGGAGACTCACAAGGAAAATTGTCGACCAAACAGATCAAGCTGTGATCATCATGAGCAGCCAGCGTTAAACGGCTTGTTTATTTGGTGAGCCGCGCGTCAGCGGCCGGGCATAGTCCAGTGCCCGAGGCAGCTGCATGTCGCCACTTCGTGGCTGGCGAATTGCGGGGCAACATCAGTTCCTGAACGGTCAAGTAAATTACGTTGCCGCTGTAATTTACGGCATAAACAGTGCAACGCTTCCAGAAAAGCGCAACTTCAAAAAGCGTAAGCGAGGGACAAACATCGGTCCGTCGCTTGCGATTTTTGGAGTTGTGTTTGGCTGTAGGCCGGACCAAGGACGCAATGCGTGCCGGAACAGCGCAAACGCCTTCATTGTGTCGCAGAGATTACACTATCAACGACCTTTCTACTTGCGTCCGAAGTTCCGGCAATTGCAGCGTTTGCTCGGTCCGGCCTACCTCAAAAGCGCAACTGCAAAACTCACGCTTCGGGCTACCTAAATCAAGAGACCAAAAACCTTTGA
>CAYNNP010000365.1:0-4943 GCA_964398215.1 uncultured Pirellulaceae bacterium
ATGGCGCCACCCGAGATGGCGCCACCCACGACGGAGATTTCAGAACCGGAATCACCTGAGATTACTTTGCCAGACGCAAAACTCCCGCAGATGGAACTGCCTGATTCGGAACTGCCGCAGATGGAGTTGCCCGAATGATCAATACTATTGTGAACTTTTGTCTTCGCGAACGCTTGGTCATTTTTCTGGTCACCGTCGCGGTCATTGCCTACGGATGGCACTCTTTTCGTACAGTTCCAATCGATGCGATTCCCAACGTTAGCGAAAACCAAGTCATCGTCTTAACCGACTGGCCTGGTCGCAGCCCCAAAGACATCGAAAACCAAATCACTTATCCGCTCTCGGTCGCTTTGCAATCGGTTGCAGGTGCTGAAAGCGTACGTGGAAAAAGCATGTTTGGTTTCAGTTTCGTGCAAGTTACTTTTGGTGACGATGTCGATTTTGATTGGGCACGATCACGCGTTTTGGACAAACTTTCGACGGTTGAGAACGAGTTCCCTCCGGACGTGAACCCAACGATGGGGCCCCATGCAACCGCATTAGGCCAGATCTATTACTACGTGCTTGATCCACCGCCCGGAGTGAACTTGGCGGACGTTCGAAGCAAGCAAGACTATGTCGTCAAATATGCGCTTCAAAGTGTTGACGGTGTGGCTGAAGTTGCGTCGATCGGCGGTTACGTCAAGCAATATCAGATCGAAGTCGATCCCGACAAATTGCGTGTTCAGCAACTCACGCTTGGCCAAGTCTTAAACGCCGTCCGAAATTCCAATTGGGACGTCGGCGCCAAGACGATCGAATCGGGCGGGATGGAGTATTTGGTTCGCGGCGTGGGATTCATCGGCTCGGGCAAAACGCAAACTCAAACGATCCAGCAGATCGAACAAACCGTCGTCACCACCAAAGACAATTTGCCGATCACCATTGGTGACTTGGCGTCCGTTCAAGTCGGGCCAGCGTTTCGTCGTGGTGCGTTGGATTGGAATGGAACCGAAGCGGTCGGTGGTGTTGTGGTCATGCAATATGGCCAAAATCCACGTCAGGTGACCGAGAGAATCAAAAAACGAATCGCCAAATTGGAGCCTGATCTTGGTGGGATCAAGATTCAAGGCATCTACGACCGGACGCAACTTGTCGATGAAACCATCGCGACGTTGACATCCGCGTTGGCTCAAGAAATCGCAATCACCATCGCCGTGATCATGCTGTTTCTTTTTCACATCCGAGCGAGCCTCGTGGTTGCAACCACGTTGCCAATCGCGGTCTTGATTGCCTTCATTGCGATGAACCAGTTTGGTGTGGATGCAAATATCATGTCACTGGCTGGCATCGCGATCGCCATCGGCACCATGGTCGATATCGGGATCATCATTTCCGAAAACATATTTCGGGGTATCGCGGACTGGGAAAACGCAGGGCGGCCCAATGGAGAAACCGGACGGCTGGCAAAAATCACCGAGATGACTCGCGAAGTGACTCCAGCGGTCATCACAGCAGTCAGCACAACGGTCGTTAGTTTCTTACCAGTCTTCTTTTTGACGGGACGTGACTACCGACTGTTCGCCCCGCTGGCTTGGAGTAAAACTTACGCGTTGGTCGCAAGTTTGATCGTTGCGATCCTATTGGTTCCCCCGCTGGCAAGACTGTTTCTTCGCAATCCCAAAGGCAAAGGTTGGACGGCAACGGGCGCATCCATGATCTTTGGCGCCATCGTTGCCGCTGTCTGTACGTTCGTTTGGCGACTCCGAATCCGCGAGCTAAGTGATTGGATCGGCAACTTGACGAACACAAGCTATCTCGATCTTGAACCGTTCCACTTAACGATTGCGATCAGCGCAGCGGCGACGCTAGCGATGTACTGGATGCTGCGAGAGAGACTCAGGCCGATCGAAGAAAACTATGTCGCTCGAACCGTGAACTTCTTTTATGAGCCAACACTCCGTTTGTTTCTGCGATTCAAACGCACGTTTCTGGTCGTGCCGTGCTTGATCTTCTTTTTTGGAATGGGTTCATGGATTGGATTGCCCAAAATACTGAGTCCCATCGATCAGTTTGCCCGCGACCACTTGGGTGCCGACTTCAACGGATCACCAAGTTATGTCGATTTCAAACACACTTTCACGGGGCTTTCCTCTGACGATTGGATCGATTTGGACGAAGGAAGCTGGTTTTACATGCCCTCGCTGTATCCAGCAGCGAGTCTTTCGCAAGCGATGGAGACGCTGCAAACGCAAGACGCGATGATCCGCAAAATTCCTGAGGTCGCAAACGTCTTGGGAAAGATCGGTCGCGCCGATTCAGCGCTCGATCCGGCGCCCGTGGCAATGATTGAAACCTATGTCATGTTGAAACCGCGCGATCAGTGGCGACGTGGTATGACCGAGGAGAAAGTCTGGGATGAAATCAACGAGCTCGCCACGCTCCCGGGAATCACGACCGCCGACAAACTGCAACCGATCGAAGGTCGCGTCGTGATGCTGCAAAGTGGGATCAAAGCATCCATGGCCGTTCGCATTTACGGCGACACCTTGGAGGGGCTTGCTGAAGCCGCCAAATCCGTGGCCGCCAAAGTCAAGCAACATCCGATGGTCAACGCTGGCACGGTCAGTCCTGACATCGTGCTTGGCAAACCGTATATCGAATTTGAAGTCGATCGAATAGAGTCTGCCCGATATGGCATGACCGTTCGCGATGTAAACGAAATCGTCGAGACCTCATTTGGTGGCACAAGTGCAACGAGTACTTACGAAGGCCGCGAAAGATACGCCATTCAAGTTCGATATCAACGCAAGTATCGCGATGACATCAACGAACTTTCAAAAACACCTGTGGTCACCAATACTGGCGAAATTGTTCCGCTTGGCCGACTTGCTTCGATGAAAACCACTTGGGGACCGTCGATGTTCAATAGCGAGGATGCTCGACTGGTCGCGCACGTTGCGTTTGCTCCAAAGCCTAACCATGGCCCCTTGGAGACCGTTGATCGAGTCATGGAATCGTTGACCAACGCGAAACAAATGGGCGAACTGACTTTCCCATCTGGCAATTTTGAAATGGAAGCCGTTGGTTCATTTCAAAATCAAATCGAAGCGAACCAAAGATTGATGATCATCATCCCGTTGGTCCTGTTGTTGAATATCTTCATTATCTACCTGCAGTTCCGTCGTATACCGCTTACGCTGATCGTGTTTTCGGGAATCCCAGTTGCGTTTGGGGGCGGAATGATCGCACTCGCGATGGCCGACATTCAGCTGAATACAGCAGTCTGGGTTGGTTTCATTGCACTGTTTGGAATCGCAATTGACGACGGAGTGGTGATTGCCACTTATCTTGATCAAACACTAAAAAGCAGCACGCTGCGGAGCGTTACTGATATTCGAAATGCGGTTGTCCAAGCCGGATTGAAACGAATTCGGCCTTGCCTCATGACCACATTTACGACGATCATTGCGCTGGTGCCAGTTCTGTTAGCAACCGGACGCGGAGCAGACGTTGCCAGAGCAATGGCGATTCCCGTGTTCGGCGGGATGCTAGTTGAACTGATCACGTTGTTCGTTGTGCCTGTGGTCTACTGTGGGTTCTTGGAAATGAAAATGAACGGTGGCCTCGGCGACCGACGTTTTTCCATTGGCTCAGGCAACACTGACCTCGTCGCTCAATAACTTTTTATCTACTGGATTACAAAACATGAAACCGGCTTGCGCATTTGGATTATTGATCGCTGTAACTTCATTCGGTTATTCGCAAGATCGCGAGTCGGTTCCGTCATCTCTAACGAAATCCGACCAGCTTTTGATCGCCGTACAGAAGATTTGTCCGGTAACTGGCAAAGACTTAGGTACCAACGGCTCCCCTTTCAAAGTAAAGGTTGGAGAACAGATTGCTTTTCTATGTTGCCGTGAATGCCAAAAGCAAAAGATTGATGCTAAACACTGGGCGACGATTCAATCGCGAATCGCAAAAGCTCAAGGCACATGCCCGATCATGGAACATCCCGTAGACGAAACAATGAAATCGGTCGTCGTGGAGGGCCAAAAGATTTTTGTTTGTTGCCCGCCGTGTATTGAGAAGATTCAGGCGGACCCAAAAACGAACATTCAAAAAGTGTCGAAGTCTTTTGCGAAGTTCATTGCCACCGAGCAGCAAGCAAGAAGCGATCAACTCCATGCCCTCGCTCAAGGCATTTGCCCGGTGTCCGGCAAAGAGCTTGGATCAATGGGCGATCCAGTGAAAGTCAAAGTTGGAAAAGATGAACACGCATTTCTTTGTTGCCAAGGATGCGTTGGCAAGAAGCTGAATGCTGACTATTGGAAAACGATCCAAAGCAACTTAGCGACTGCTCAAGGAGTTTGCCCGGTGATGGAGCAACCTGTAGATTCAACGATGAAATCAACCGTTGTCAAAGGTCGTAAGATTTTCGTTTGCTGCCCACCATGCATCGAGAAAATCGAGGCAAATACGCAGCATTTCATCGCAAAACTGGACGCTCAAATTTCCGAACGCACCGATAAGAACACCACCAGAAAGTAGTTCGGCGCGTCGGTGACGCACCTAAACTCACGTTTAGCAAGTACGGTCTTGGAAGCGCTAGAGCTAAATCTAGCGTCTGCGAATGGATCAAAATCAGTGACATTTTTGAATGCGATCGCTCCGAATCGTGCGGCGATTGCGTCGGTATCGCTGCCCACTGAGTTTAAACGAAGCAGTGGTTTGGTCTCGATTTCGGTATTCGATATTGCGAACGGTGTTGGAGAATAATTTGAGTGATTTCACGCACGTATTGTTCCATCCACCGCTCGAATTTGTCGGAGGTTGCTGGGGTAATCTGTAGGGTTTCCCCCTGGTTTACGTTGTTTATCTCTCGAGTTTCTTTAACACGATTGTGCAAACTGCAACTACTAAAACCGCCATTGCGAGGTCAACAGTTTCCCAGCTGATCAGGG
>CAYNNP010000366.1:0-4943 GCA_964398215.1 uncultured Pirellulaceae bacterium
GGGCGATAGCCCCGGTTTCGAGCACAACCAGACCGTCAATAACCGGGGCTATCGCATCGGCTCACAAAAACATGCCGCGCTAATAAATCAACAAACCGTCAAGACGTTCGGCAAACCGTATAACGGCTTTCGCAAAATATGTCGGGGTGCGGTCTCGTTGTTGGTCGTGGATGTCTTACCTGCTGCCGGCGGTGTGGCATCGAATGCAGATCCGAAACTCTGCACATGCAAAGCCTCAGAGGCCCAGGAATATCGTGGTACCCATCAACGATCCCAGGCCCAACTTCCGCAACGCAACACGACGCCGTTTGCCAAAAGTCTTGATGCTACTACTGGAGCCATCAGCCACGTTATCGATTGCTAGCGGTGAATCACTGGAATCAGGACCCAAAAGTTGGCTTTTGAGCATGAATTCTGATCTCAAATGGCCGATGCGCCACTGTAAAAGCAGCGTTTCGCGCGTATCATGATCAGTGCTTCTTGTGATCAAAATTTCAACTTAGATCACTTGAATTCCCAAATCCGGGAGTGCGTTCGTGGGATTGCGGACCAGCGGGAGTCCCCGTGTTCGGTAATCAGCCCCTCTAACGTGCTTCTTTCACTACTGTTTTAGGAGTTTTACTGTGTCGCAAGTCGATACCGATCGTTTGCCTTACAAGGTAAAGGACATCAAACTGGCCGAATTCGGTCGCAAAGAAATCGCTCTCGCTGAAAACGAAATGCCGGGCCTCATGGCTTTGCGTGAAAAGTACGGTAAGACGAAACCACTCACCGGTGCACGCATCGCTGGATGTTTGCACATGACGATTCAGACGGCTGTCTTGATCGAGACGCTCGTTGAATTGGGCGCCGAAGTCACCTGGAGTAGCTGCAATATCTTCAGCACTCAAGACCACGCTGCCGCAGCAATCGCTGAAGCGGGAATTCCTGTCTACGCTTGGAAAGGAATGACTGATGAAGAATTCGATTGGTGCATCGAACAGACATTGCACTTCCCATCAGGCAAAGCACTGAACATGATCTTGGACGATGGCGGCGATTTGACCGCGATGGTTCACGAGCGTTTCCCAGAAATGCTGACAGACATTCATGGCGTGAGCGAAGAAACCACCGCTGGTATCCATCGCTTGGACGTTTTGGTTGAACAGGGCAAATTGCAAGTCCCTGCGATCAACGTCAACGACAGTGCAACGAAAAGCAAGTTCGATAACTTGTACGGCTGTCGCGAGTCTTTGGCCGATGGTGTCAAACGAGCAACCGACGTGATGCTGGCTGGTAAAGTCGCTGTCGTTTGTGGATACGGCGACGTTGGTAAAGGTTGTGCCCACAGTTTGCGCAGCTACGGTTGCCGAGTCTTGGTCACCGAGATTGATCCGATCAATGCTTTGCAAGCAGCGATGGAAGGCTTTGAAGTCACCACGATGGAAAACGCTTGCAAGGAAGGTCGTCTTTTCGTAACGACCACTGGCAACAAGGATATCATCCTTGGCGAGCACATGGTTGAAATGCCCAACGACGCCATCCTTTGCAACATCGGTCACTTCGATACCGAGATCGACATCGCTTGGTTGGAAAAACAAGTGGCAGACGGCAAGGCCAGTCGTGACGAGATCAAACCGTCCGACATTGGTGCGGTCGATCGTTACACATTCAACGACACCGGACGCAGCGTTTTGACGCTGGCCAAGGGTCGCTTGGTCAACCTGGGCTGTGCAACTGGACACCCAAGCTTTGTGATGAGCACATCGTTCACCAACCAAGTTTTGGCTCAAATGGAACTGTGGGAAAATCGCGACAACGGCAAGTACAAAGTCGAAGTCGTTCGTTTGCCAAAAGTTCTGGACGAAGAAGTAGCCCGTTTGCACTTGGAAAAGATCGGCGTTCAACTGACAACGCTGACCAAAGAGCAAGCCGACTACATCAACGTTCCCGTTGAAGGCCCTTACAAGCCAGAGCACTACCGCTACTAAGCGTTAATGTTCGCACAGAAAATCATGAACCGGAGCGTCTAAAACGCTCCGGTTTTTTCATGCGTCTGAGGCCAAATGCTGCCAGTACATTTCAGGGTTGTTCAGCAAGTCCCGTGTGACTTGGAAGTGCATTGTGTCATGCAGTTCAATGGGTTCTAGCTTTGGACCATCGAACGAGATGATCGACGCGCCTGGGTACGTCAAAAGAATCGGCGAATGGGTTGCCACAAAAAACTGCGATTGGCCAGTCTTTACCAGTTTGTGCATCAACGCCATCAAGACCAATTGTCGTTGCGGCGAAAGTGCTGACTCAGGTTCGTCAAGCAAGAACAATCCCTTATGAAATCGGTTGTTCATCACTGACAAGAACGCTTCGCCGTGCGACATTCGATGCAACGACTTGCCGCCGTACCGCTTGTAGGGATCACCAATGAATTCGGGGTCTTCACCACGTTGCTCCAGCAGGCTTGCGAAATGTGCCTGGGTTTCGGCTCGAAAAAAGTAGCGATCACGAGGCTGTTTGATAAAGGCCAGACGCAACGTCTTTGCCAAAATACTCTCTTCTTGATGCGCGTGATTTGCGCCAACCTCATTCATCCCACCGCCACCAATTGGCAATCCAGCAAGTACCGCCATAGCCTCCAGCAACGTCGACTTTCCGGATCCATTTTCACCAACGAAAAAAGTCACCGGTGAATCAAACTTCAGCTTCAGGTCTCGGGTGAAGCCTAGCGAACCGGGAAACGTTTTCTCGTCTAACGGATCCTTGTTCTTAGAGACGATGTAATCTACGAATGGCACTTTCATCGTTTTACAAGCCTTTCAAAAATTTCTAAAGCGAAAGTGCTTTCAAGAACGCGACCAACTGTTGGACTTCTGTGTCAGATAATCCAAGTGGTTGGATTTTGTCATCAATCCCAGCATCGTCATGTCCGCCACCTTCGTTGTAAAATTCGACAACCGATTCCAGCGTCGGCAGACTGCCGTTGTGCATGTAAGGCGCCGTGTTCGCGACGCCCCGCAAAGTTGGTGTTTTGAATTTACCACGATCTTCAATTTTCTTGGTAACGTCGAACCGGCCAAAATCTTGCGTGCCGGACTGATTGGCAATTCCCAAGTTATGAAATTGTTCATCAGAGTAGTTGACCCCAGAATGGCACTTCCAGCAGTGACCGCGGCTTTCAAAGATCCAAAGACCTTGCCGCTGTTGATCGGAAAGCGCCTTGTACTTGCCCGACTGGAATCGATCAACTGGTGAATCCAGGTCCAACAGAGTTCTTTGAAAACTCGCCAATGCGTAGGAGAGGTTCAAAGCGTTCACAAATTCATCGTCAGAATCAGTACTCGCATCGCTAGCGAACGCGGCTGCGAATTCGCTGACGTATTTTTTGTCCTTGCGCAGCGTTGCGATCAATGATTCAAGGTCATGCCCCATTTCCTTGGGATTCTGAATCGGCTGCAGCGATTGGTCTTCGAGAGTCGCGGCGCGGCCATCCCAGAATTGTGATTTTCCCAGTGCTCGATTCATCAATGAGGGAGCATTTCGCAGACCAAGCTGACCTTTGATTCCTTTGGACAGGGCCGTTTTGTCAGCGAACCCGTGATCAGGCTGGTGGCAAGAAGCACACGCGATGGAGTTGTCTTTGGATAGAATCGGATCGAAAAACAAACGCTTTCCCAGCGCGATACGTTCTTTGGTCAGCGGATTGTTTTTGGGAATCGCATCCCGCTTCGCTAGTTCCTTTGTTGCAACAGCAACCGTGACTTGTCCAGTAGTCGCTTCCTTTGATGGATCATCGGCAACAGCACCCGGACACGCCATCAGCAGCGCGAACAATAGAGCCGCCATGCACTGACGTTGTTTTTGCGAATCACGAACACGACGGATCATCATTAGAAATTCAGGTCGCTTGCATAGCTGATTGGATGCATCGTTCCAGCACGCGGTCAAGCTTGCGTTCGTCCAACCCCTCGGCGCGATATTTGATCACACCATCGGCATCAATCACAACAATCGTCGGCCAATTATGAACACGAAAAACTGTGGCCACAGGTCCGTTGGTTGTGCCACCATCCCAAACTGTGCGCCACATCAAATCCGATTCGCGCTGCGATTTCTTGCAACGTTCCAGAGAGTCGCTATTTACACCAATCAAGGCAAACGGCTGGTTCTTGAATTTTTCAACAAGCTTACGCTCGTACGGGTACATCGCGCGGCACGCTGGACACCAATCGCCCCAGAAACGCAAGACAACAACTTTGCCGCGATAATCGTCCAGTCGAAAAACGGCCCCATCTGCATCTTCACCAACCATCGCGGGCGCCTTCGCACCGACCGCCAGATGCGTATAGAAATACTTTGCCTCGTCAGCTTCGTCCGCGTATGAACGCCCCTCCTGAAACTTCAAATGGCCATACTGCTGTGACAGGTAATCCAAAGTTGCCTTGCAAGTCTTCAAGCGTTCGTTGTTGCCAGCGTACTTTGCGAATGACAAAAGCGCTCGAGCGCGTGTGTCACGTTTCGGATGAGCATCAATGATTTTTATGAACGAAGTGTCTAGTTTAACGATGCGTACTTTCTCAAGTTTTGGAAGCAGCTTTACGATCGCATCGCTCGTCAAATGCTCTTGCAAAATCTGATTCAGATCCTTGCCCGCCTCTTTGGTAAGCTGCAATCGCGTTTGCGTATCAGGTGACTCGCGGAAGGTATCTGCAAAGATTTGATAGCGGGCATCGAACAAGTTTGCGACAAACGTTGAATCGGCATCTTCGGCCATCGCCGAACGGTCACCCAAGTCAGCGACGAGTGTCAACAACATCAAGACGCATGATGCAAATGCAATTTGGTAAGATCGTGTCATAAGCCGCTGGCTCCGAGTCAAACGTTCAGGCGTGTCTGAGTCACGCTTTTTCGATCTAACCATCGTAGCGAATCAAAGTTACGAACAGACCACCGATTCGATCTCTTTTCCA
>CAYNNP010000367.1:0-4941 GCA_964398215.1 uncultured Pirellulaceae bacterium
CCAACGGGTCCAACTAATAGCTAACTGGGAGTCCGTTTTGTTTTTGGAACCAACGTGCGTGGCCCAATCTGCTGAGCGGGTCGATTCCAAAGTCAGTGAATAGGTCGCGTTCCTTCTTAAAAAACCATTTCATCGCGGGGCCTTCGTAAGCGTTTTTCTGCAGCAACTCATATGCTCTGGCTGAATTACCACGACGCCGCTCCCATCGAATCAACGGCAAGACGAATCGAGGATCGGTGATGCTGACCATCTCGCCTAATTGTTGCAGTGCCGATTGGAATTCCTTTTTCTGTTTCGCTGGATCGCGAATGGGGTTCTTTTCAATGACATCTGGCAATTCGCGGTAACCAATCGCGCGCGCTTTTCGATAGGACGCATCCACCGCCCAAGCATAGTGGATGTTGCCAGATGGTTCGCTTGGTAAAGCTCCTGGCGCAAACTTCGCTGCCTCTTTCGTCAGCATCACAACGCGTTGCGAAACATTTGCGATCAAATCAAGGTGCTGCTTTCGAAGTGAAGGTTGATCCAAAGCCAGAAGATAATCACGCCAGTTTGAAATGCTTTTCGATTCGGGGTCGGGCTGCTTGGTCGACTTCAGCAATTCGCTTGCTGAAACGCCAGCGGTCAATTGCCGCTGTAAATCTTCTTGGGCAGGATCGTTGTCGTAGTACCACATCCAATTGCGCGGCTGAGTCTGGTCGTGTTGTGAAGTGACACGGATCCATGCTGACATTGGCGACCAACGGTTGGCCGTGGGAATCTGCAGCCCAGCCCACAAGATGTCTATATCTTTCGGAAACGCTCTGACCGCTTCGGTTTGATAGCGCGAAATCCAATCGACTTTTTCAACTTTTGCATCCTGCGCTGCGAGCAACTGCTGCCCAAGGATAGGTTCCCGTTGCTGTTGCGAGATGCGATTCAATTCCTGGCCCCAAGGGTGCGCGTCGACTCCGATCGATTGAACGATTTCCGGTGGCGGGTTGTTCTTGGTTTCCGTAGTGACTGCTGCTTGAACCAAGAACCATGCTCGCTGCGGAGTGCTCCACCCCAAATCTCCCATCATGGACGAACCTGGCTGCAAGTATCCACTGTCCAAAATCGTCCAATACTGCAGATGCTGATCGTCCCAAACAGGCGGCTGCTTGCTCACGTACTGAAACAACGGGCGATAGCGAATGGATCCGCGCCGTGGCGCACCGCGATACCACCAGCTTCGCACACCCAATCTTGCTTCGCGAAGATGTTTGGTAGCAGACAAAATCTCATCGGGCACTTGGTTTGACGAATGTCGTTTCAGCTTTGCCAAGCCCATCGGTTCGTTGATGCGAAGTGTCGCTGGCAACGGTTGCGGAGAATCGATTTCGATGGTTGTCGAAGTCCGCGGCTCGGTCTTTGAACAATCAATGATCGGAGAATTGCTGCGCGTCCAAGCCGCACGGTAACCCTGCTGTGTCAAGTCATGCTCGGCGCCGTGCCAGCGCTGTTGCTTGTTCGCGACCAAGTATCCACCGCGACTGAGCAACGTATCCATTGGCGGAGCGCGGTCATGCCGAACGCCATTTGCATGGTCTGCCCCCGTAATTCGTTTTCCGTTTCGATCGTATAACGTCAAAGTGTTGTTTCCCGTCAGCCTGATTCCAAACGGCGTATTCGTCATCACCACTTCGCCATCGACAGCGTCATCAGGAACACGAACAGCGACGTACGAAGTTCCCGCCACAGCCGCGAACCGCTCCGTTCCGATCTCAGAAAACAACTGGCGAAATCGATCCCACTCGGCTGAAATTTCAGCACTTGGCTTTTCGTTCGCGGCCTTGTCTTTCGCAATTACCTGTTGCAAAAACTGCTTGAGCGCGCGTTGAAACCCTGGCGTCGATTCTTGCTTGGCTGGAAAAGCAAGCTCAAGCAAATCGGGCAAGTTCGATCGCTGGGGGATCACCAAGTAATCAGGCGAAGCTGGCGTTTTGCGATTGACCAACATCGGAAGCTGATGCTCAAGCGAAAGCTTTGCCAGTAATTGCGTCGCATCGGTCGGCCGCATTCGGCATTTTCCCAAATCCACGATCAACCGATCGCACTCCGCCTGTTTCGCAGCACCCACCGCTCTCGCCAACTCCGCTGGTCCACCAGAAAAATCGATCATCACGATTGGACATGCGGATTCACCTGCAGTGAACTCCAATAGTTGTTGCGGAATCTTTGACTTGTATTTCCAGCCAGGCTGGTATCCGTCCAGGAACATCGTTCGATAGCCAAGCGTCCAGATTTTGGATGCGCGTTCGTCACCAGGAAGTATGTTTCGCGGAGGCGTTTTGTAACGCCCTCGCGCCACGACGGCTATCAGTTCGCGTTTTCGCCGAATCCAACCGGGACCACCTGGATGAGCAGAGTCTTCGACCAAGACCGTTTCGTCGTCCGCAATACGCAGGTCACAATCCCAATCAAACCCAACACGCCAGACATCCCGATCGACTCGCATTGCAATCACATCGCTGGGGATTTCTTCATACAAATGGCTCAGTACTGGTGAAGGTTTGGCAAAGTGCTCTTGGAGCAACGCTTGTCTTTGGTTGGCATCGGGACGCGATTTTCCAAAAGCAGCCCCTTTAGCCAGTTCCGACCACCCAGCCACTTCCCATTCTTTCGGCAAGCTGACTTCGCGGCCACTGGCCCCGATAACCGTTCGTTTCTCGGCCGAGTAGTCCTTTGCATCACATGGCACCAAAGACACCAGCGAATGAGAGCTGGAACCAACACTCATGCTGATCAAGTGTTGTTTCAAAAGCGGAATTTGTTCCGACAGGACTTGAGATTCGTCGATCGGCAAGATGACACCAACTTTCTGCGCGAAAGCAGGTACAACAATCGTGCAGGTTACCAGCCAACCAAACGCGAGCAGCAAAAGTGGAGTGCTATGACGCCGGTCGGTATGGCGAGAAGATGCGTTTGAGATCATAAGTTCTACGCTTGTTGGTGAACTCATGATTCTAGCCTAAGTAGCGACAGACTTGGGAGACTTGGGAGTGATTGACAACAGAACCGGCTGCTTCGAGATGCGTACCGCCCAGTCGCATGGCGATACTGCCGCGATGTCTTGTGGGCGGCCGCCACGAGAAGGTTCGGCGCGAGTACGCTTCGGCGGCAAGCAACTGGCGAAATTGGTCCAGCGAATAAGTCTAGCGAACTGAAGCGGTGAGAGACGGTGTACGAAGAAGGTTGGAAATCGTATGAAACATAGCAATTCACGCTTGCTCAAGCGTGAGTACGGTTTACGATCACTTTGACGAGTGCCGGTGTCCTGCGTATCTCTAGAGTGCTGGAGGATTTTGTATGTCGAACCAGATTTCAGACGAGATGTTGCAGCAGCTTTTGCAACTTCCATACGAACAACGTGATCAACTCGCCAACACTCTGATTCAGAGCCTACATCCTACCGGTGAGAGTATCGACCACGATGCTTGGCAAGCCGCTTGGATTAGCGAATGCCATCGGAGATCGTCCCAAGTCGAGAGCGGAAACGTCTCCGTTGTTCCCGCAGATGAATTGATTGCAAGGATGCGAGCTAAGCACAGTGAGTGATTCTGTGAGCGTCGATCTCCATCCGCTTGCGGCTGTAGAGATCGAAGATGCTGATGATTGGTACTCCAACATTGACTCAGCAGTTGGTGAACGCTTTCGCGATGCGGTTTACTCTGCTTTGGAAAAAATTGGTAATAATCCGCTTGGGTAGCGCTGTAGATTCTACCCAGGTTTCGTCTCCGTAGGGGCTCCGCGCAGGATGCTCCACTGCAGACGCTTTTGTTCTTTTGAAGTCAGCTCGCTACTTTTCTAAAGACTGTCCAAGATGCCGGACGCATTCTGAATCTTCGGGTCAGCTAGCATCTCCATCGCTTTTAAGTCACTCAACTCAACGGAATGAACGTGATCTGGCGCTCCTTGATTGATCGAGAACCAATGCATTTGTACGAGACGAGTTTTCTCATACGACAGGATCTCTTCGCCACGCTTAACATGTCCTGGCGTCGTTTGAACAATCTTTAACGGGATCATCACCCCGTCTCTCTCCCCCCATCGGTACTCTTCTGTCCAACGAAGATTCTTGAACTTCCTTCCTCTAAGTACGCCTGATTCGTACAAGGAAAGCTTCTCCGGAACGAGTTGTCGGTCGTTCCATTGCCACACCAGCGTGGGTACCAGTTCCGGCACCGTTGCAATATCGCTCTTACGCGCAGGTAACTCAAACTCAATTTTAATGCCTTTGTCGGCTGCTGTTGCCGAGTTCTGTGAGCCTAAGCCAGATGCCATCGCCGCTGCTGTTGTCCTTCCGCAATCCGGCTTGTGGAAACCGAAAGAACAAAACCCGATCTGTCGCAAGTGAAGATAGCCAACCTTCATGCCAGCGATCACGTCATCAACATTCTTGTCTTTTACCGGGAACTGCCGATTTGGGAATTCACGAACAAAACCGCTACCTTTTCTAATCGAGAAAGCTTTTCGTTGCGCAACCCTGCGAATCTTGGCCTCTTTATTGGGTTCTTTTACATCCCCTACCCGTTCCTCCGTGTATCCGTAATAGAAGTAGAGCTTTTCTTGGTGATCGAAGCTGTAACGATGGTAACCAATTGACTCATTGAATTTTCCGACACCGTTCTCGCCCGTTGAATCAAAAAAGTCTTCAACGCGGATCAAAACATCACCAGAGTTCCATGCTGATGTCTGACTACGGAATGCATCGACCACACCGAGCGCGTCCTCACCAAACACGAGCGATTGCCAGACGAGTGTGGAGACACAAATCACTGAAAAAGCATACTTCATTACAGATACACGAAGGTTGAGGGTGATTAAAGGAAGACAACCGATTAACCGATGTCTAGTCACAGTATCTTGATCAGCTGTAGTCATCAAGAAGTTACGACTATCTCTCCAGCTCCAGGTACT
>CAYNNP010000368.1:0-4818 GCA_964398215.1 uncultured Pirellulaceae bacterium
GGCGCCGTTGCAATCAAACAACTGCCGTTTGCAACGGCAAACGAACCATGCTTTATTGTAACCTTGGATCGAAAATCTAGCTCTTAAAAAAAGGTACGCAATGAAATTTAAATCTCACCCAGCAGTTCTGATGGCTTTCCTGTTCGCGGGGACACTGTCACAAAGCCAGTCGAATCTACACGCGGACAACTGGCCTCAGTTCTTAGGCGCGCAGCGCAACGGCATCAGCAGCGAGACTGGTTTGCTCGATAACATTCCTGCCGGTGGTCCAAAGGTGCTTTGGAAAGTTCCCGGTGGTGTTGGCATGTCCGCCGTGTCCGTTGTTGACCAATACGCCATTACAACCTGGAACGAATCTGGCAAGCAATCGGTAGTTGCTTTGAATCCTGAAAATGGCAAAACGATTTGGGCGACTCCGATTGGAACTGGGTACGAAAATTCAATGGGCAACGGACCAAGGGCAACCCCTGCGATCGTGGGCGATCGTGTATATGCCTACGGCGGCGCTGGTGAACTGGCTTGTTTGAATTTGGCTGACGGAAAAGTCATTTGGTCAGCCAACGTTCCGCGCGAAGTCAAGGGCAAGACTGCGGAGTATGGCGTGTCGTCGTCGCCGTTGGTCGTTGACGGCAAAGTCATTGTGACTTGCGGAGGAGCGGGTGCCGCTGTGGTTGCCTTTGACGCAAAATCGGGAACGAAAGTTTGGTCCGCAATCGATGGCGCCTCTGGCTACTCGTCGGTGTCGCTTTTGAAAATATTGAACGACAAACAACTCGTTAGTTTTACCGGCGCAGGCGCCAGCGGTTTGGACGTCAGCACAGGCAAGGTGCGGTGGGAATACCCATTCAAAACGGCATACGATTGCAACACGGCTTCGCCCATCAACGTTGGTGAAAACGTGCTGATTTCGGCAGGCGAAAACCATGGATCTGTGATGCTTAAATTTGCTGCTTCATCGGGCGGTGTGAACGTCACCGAAGAGTGGGAATCTGTGAACACGAAGAGCGTGCTACGCAACGAGTGGCAGACATCGGTTTTGATCAATGGCCATTTGTACGGGTTTGACAATGTAGGAAGTGCGGGCCCGATCACTCACTTGGTGTGTGTCAATGCAGCGACCGGCATGCAAGTTTGGCGAGAAACACGTTTTGGCAAAGGAAACTTGACCGCAGCAGACGGCAAGCTCTGGATCACAATGATGTCCGGCGAATTGATTTTGGTCAAAGCGACTCCTGACAAATACGTTGAACTTGGACGCGCGAAATTGTTCGGGAAAACCCGTCAGTCACTCTCAATCAGCAATGGTCGTGGGTACATTCGCGATGACCAGAACGTCGTCTGTTTTGACTTGCGAAAGTAGGCTGGCGTAGCGGTTTGGCAAGGTTGACTGTTCGGTTCGCAGCCCTAAGTTTCCTATTCTGCAAATGTGGGCAATTAACGGTTTGCGTGTTTTTGCTTAGTAGGCTTAAATAACGGGTTTTCCTTGCCAAATGAACCATTATGCAGCTGCCAATAGTTTCGGATTCCGCCCCTCCCCAGGCCAAACGCGAAAGCGAATCGGCGTCAGATCGCGATTCGCGAGGGCGGTATGCCGTCGTCAGCTTGGGGTGCCCAAAGAATCTGGTTGACACCGAGCAGATGTTGGGCCGGTTGGACCAAGATGGTTACATGATGGTGGATTCGGTTGACGACGCAGATTTTGTGGTCGTCAACACATGTGGCTTCATCGATTCGGCGCGTGACGAATCGATGGGCGCGATCGACGAAATGTTGGACTTGAAGCGACAAGGAAAGATCCGCAACGTTGTCGTTACAGGATGCCTTGCCGAACGCCAGCAAGGCAAACTATTGGAGTCGCGTCCCGAGATCGATGCGATGGTCGGTGTCTTTGGCCGGAACGATATCGTTTCGGTGGTCGACCGACTGCAATCGGGGATCGAAGAGCAGCAGAAGGTGTTTCGCCCGGCGCCAATCCGACCGCTTAGCGATTCCGTTCGCAGTGCGGTTACGCCTCGGCATTTTGCCTATCTAAAAATCAGTGAAGGTTGCGATCGACTTTGCACCTTTTGCGCTATCCCGAAAATGCGCGGCAAGCACTTCAGCAAACCGATTGAACAGGTTGTCCAAGAAGCAAAGACGCTGGGCGAAAGTGGCGTTCGCGAAGTGGTGATTGTTGCCCAAGACACGACCTACTACGGCAAGGATATTTACGGCAAACCAAAGCTGGCGGAATTGCTACGGCAACTGGACGAAATCGATTCGATCGATTGGATTCGCCTGATGTACTTTTACCCGATGTACATCGATGACGAACTGATCCAAACACTTGGCAGTGCAAAACGAATTTTGCCATACATCGATATGCCGCTTCAGCATGCGAGCGACACGATGCTGCGACGGATGTCTCGCAAGACGACACGCGAGAGCCAAGAAGAAATTTTGGCAAGGCTGCGTGGTGGAATCGATAACCTGATTCTACGCACGACCATGATCACCGGTTTCCCTGGCGAAACGGATCAAGATTTTGCTCAGCTAATGGACTTTGCAGAGCAGCAAAAATTTCATCACTTGGGCGCCTTTACTTACAGCATCGAAGAGGACACGCCTGCTGCGAAATTGCCGAACCGTGTTGCACCCGAGGTGGCCAAGGAACGACAATCGCAGTTGATGCAATTGCAACAGGATATCGCTTTTGCTTGGACCGATAGCCGTGTCGGTTCTGAGGAAGATGTTTTGATCGACAGTGCCCTCCCGGACCAGCCTGGAGTTTGGATCGGTCGCAGCCGCGGCGAGGCTCCGGAGATCGATGGTGTTGTGTATGTTTCGGGATTCGAGAATCCCGATGAGGTAAAAATTGGATCAATGGTCCGTTGCCAAATTGTTGCCCCAAGTGGATATGACTTGGTTGCGGCACCGTTGGATTGAAAAAACACTGTCATGGAAATGTAAAAACAAAATCGCGCACGCTCACGAAGTTGGCAGGCTCTTGCGCCGTAGAGCATCACCAGCTTTTTTGTAGACCACTATTCAGAATCCACGGCGAGAACCATCATGGCAACAGTGATGAGTAGTACAGACACAACTTCATCGAATATCTACAACGTCCCGAATGCACTGACCAGCATCCGGTTCGGGTTAGCGATCGCCGTGATTGCTTTGGTGCCGTACGGTTTTTACACCGCAGCGATGGTGATTTTCATTGTCGCCGCATCGACCGACTGGATGGATGGCTATTGGGCACGGAAGTACGGGCAAGTCACCAAGCTGGGACGGATCTTTGACCCGTTCGTCGACAAAATCATCATTTGCGGATCGTTCATAGCATTGGTCGCCGTTCCCGAGAGTGGTGTTCCAGCCTGGATGGCGATCGCGGTCGTTGCAAGAGAATTGCTGGTTACCAGCTTGCGAGGAATGATTGAAGGCTCTGGTGGCGACTTTTCGGCAAGTCAGCTTGGTAAATGGAAAATGGTTTTGCAGTGTGCCGCTGTTGTGGGCGTTCTGCTTTGCTTGATTTATCACCCGACACCGCCGCAGTGGATGGATTGGACTACGAAAGGATTGCTGTGGGGCGCGATCGCGTTGACGATCTATTCGGGATACGACTACTCCGTTGCCGCCGCCCGTGTGATGAGTGACGATCCAACCGATTCACCAGAAAACAAATCGGAATAGGCGTCGTTGATGCAGGAAATAAACCTTTTGCTTCAGGGGTTGGTGTTGCTCGCGATGGTGGTGGGCAATCTGCTGTGGATTGTGTTTCTGGTTCGATGGGCACGGAAAAAGACTCATCCGCGGAATTTGGTTCCGTTGCAGTCACAGAAGCAACCATTTTGGACTGCCGCTGAATTCTTGATCATGTTCGGCGCGCTGGTCGTCTCAGGCGCCTTGCTGACGGGTCACCATGCTGAAGTCTGGATCATGGAACACGTGATCGGCAGCAGTGACAAAGATCTGACATCGCTTGTTCATAAACTTGTCTTGGGATCGGGATCCAGTCTGATTGCTGGCGGCGTGACGATCACATGGTTCTTTCTGATCAATGCCAAGGAAATGATGGCGGTCAAATGGCTACCGAAAATGCCAGAGATCAAGCATGGCTTGGTGGCTGCTTTATGGCTGCTTCCGCCGATCGGATTGATAAGCACATTGCTCAGTTTTCTGGTGCCCTACGAGCATCAAGCTTTGGATGCACTGAAGGCTTCACCAACGCTTGGCACTTTTGGACTCGTTTTCTTTGGAACGGTCATTGTCGCACCGATATTCGAAGAATTCCTTTTTCGGGTGGTCCTGCAAGGAGGCTTGCAGCGCATCATCGACGAACCGAAAGATCGTGGCGTTGAAGTCAGTATCGACGGCGTACGTTCTTGGAAACCAAGGTCGTACATACCCATTTTTATATCCAGTGCAATTTTTGCAGCCATGCACATTGGACAAGGAGCAGCGCCGATCGCATTATTTTTCCTTTCTGCGGGGCTTGGTCTTTTGTACCGACAGACAGGTCGAGTGACGGCGCCGATTGTCGTGCACATGGTGCTAAACGGCACCACAATCTGCGTAACCTTCAGTGACCTGGTCGTCGAAGCCAGCAAGCCAGTAGCGAACATTTTCGGCGTCGCAATCCAGTGATGAAGACCCAGTATGTGAGCCGCTGGCGCTAGCCATGGGCCTTGATGATTGCGTAATCACCACAAGGCCCGCGGCTATCGCCGCTAGCGCCGTCGGCTCAGTAAATCAACAAGTCGTCAAGACTTTCGGCAAACCACATAACGCACCACCAAAACTTTCATTTGGTTTAACGAATAAGAATTGTGTCGGCCT
>CAYNNP010000369.1:0-4816 GCA_964398215.1 uncultured Pirellulaceae bacterium
CATCTCTGTCCCCAGAGATGTAGCCCGACTTTGTGTTGTCCAGTTTCTTGGGATTTGGATCGCAAGTTTGATCGAGCCATAGGACGGCATTCGCTGACAATAACGAGCCGATTTCAACGATGGATGCGCCAACGATGAGGTGGCCAAAATGTGTGGGTAACAACACCTTTCATATACGAGCCGGGAACCGCGAAGGATTTGTGGCCGGGAGCACCTTGGACCCAAAGTCGTGAGTCCAGCGATTGCGCAGAGAAATCACCAAGTACAAAGTACTCATCTTTGCCGAGCAACGCGGGGCGATTTTCCGAACCCCAAATGGCGAAGCCAGGCGAATCAGGAAGTTCTGATAGGTACTGGATCCCTTTGATTGAATCGGGTGGCGTTTGGCGTACTCCATCGATCCACACAGAGCCGTCCTTTATGTGAACCTTTTCACCGGGCAATCCGACCAGACGCTTGACGTACAGTTCTGTGGGCCGCCCGGGATATTGAAAGATAACTAGATCCCATCTTCGTGGCGTCAGGAACTTTGCGACTAAAAATCTGTCGGCAGCGTGAACCGTCTTGTCGATTTCCGATGTGTTTGTGAGGTGGAAATTGTCACAGATCATCGGCAATGGACGGGCTGTGTTAAATTGTTCGTTTCTCGGCGAGCAATAATTTGGCTCGCCACATTCTGGGCAGATTCCTGTCCAGTGGCTTCCAACCAACGTCGGAGCCATTGAGTTCGTTGGGGCCAAGAAAGCTTCGTAGAGAAAAGGTCGACACACGAGCAACAGAAACGCAACCATGGCGACCGATGCTAGTAAAGTCGGGAGCCAAGCCTGAAGTGCCCGCAGGAACGGAGCCTTGAACACTGCTCTAATCACGATGCAGGAAACAATGACTGTCGCAGCCAATTCCACAAGCCCCAGAAGGGTCGATTCAGCTTCGGAGGACGGTGAGAATATATGAAACAAGGCACTAATCGCAATCTGCAATGTGATCACAATCGCGGTTGCATAGACGATGCGTCGCGTGGTCACGTCAGGCACCTTCGCCCAACGCAGACCGAATCGAAGGAACAAGCCAAAGAGGACGCCTGTTGCGATTAACACACCAACGAAGATGGCGGCAAAAACGATGGTCGAAAGCATTTGGAATCAGCAGGCCTTTCGTGAAAAAACATGAGTTAACATCGAGACAGACACTATAAAACCACGCACAAGTCCGACTTGGTCTGAATCACATTGCTACTGTAAGCTGCTGGTGCCGACGAGTCAGCTTAGATGCGATTTTGGCTTCGCGTTGTTTCGCCCAGTGAACCACGCTCGCCATTATAGCGCATTCTGTAGCACAACATGGAAACGGACTTCACGCATTTCGTCTGTTCGCCCAGCGCAGCCATCCAACGGACAATCCGAAATAGACCATGGCCCATGCGGACAGTCCCAGCGCTCCGGTGCGTTGCCATGCCCCGCTCTCTTCCCCGGGTTCGATCTCGCCCACGAAACTTCGCAACCAACAGTCACCGAATCGCGATAGCGTTCCGTAAGATATCACTGCCGTTGCATGCATCGGCAAATCCTCTTGATCAATATCTTCTGCTGATGGCGACCATGCTAACTGTTGGTAGCCAGACATGCTGTTGCTGGTGTCTCGTGCCGTCACTGCGAACGCTACGCTGAACAAAATCTGAATCATCATCAATACAGGCAAGATTCCTGCTGCAACCAGAGGTCGTCGACCAGCAACCGACGACACCAGTAACCCGAGCGCTGTCGACGCTGTGGAAACGAATGCAATGCAAACTGCAACGCCAAAAAACACGGTGGCGCTTTCACTGACAAAGTACGAGCGGTCGAGCCAATGGTGGCGTATCAAATGCAACAGCAACAAAAATACAGCTGACTGCACGAAAGCCGCTCCGGTGTAAACAACGAACTTGGCAGACAGTAATGAATGCCAAGTAACACCTTGCGCATGTTCGTGATCGTAAAGCTCACGCTCACGAGCCAAACACAAATGCGACAGGCTTGCCGCCATCCAGATCACGGATATCACAGCCAGAAACCCCAGGCGATGAATCGGTGCGGCTTCACCGTACAACCCGTTCGCTAAGTCTCGATCGGGATCCGTCGGCACCGAAATCGAAATCGCCACCGCAAAGAAAAGCGGAACCAACAATAGCATCAACGAACAAGCGGGGATTCGTAGCCGCGATCCTGCCGAACTAGAAAAAAGCTTGGGCGATACGAACTTTTTCCACTCGCGTCGCAACAACAAAGGAAACTGTTGCACAAACCCTAGCGATTCAATTCGTGTTGTTAGATCGTTGGCCGGCCCGTCACTTTGATCGACGGCAGAATCGTCCTCTGGCAATACAACGCGTCCGCCTTCGGGTGTCTTTTCCAATTCGATCACGCGATCAAACAGCGGTAACACATGCCGGTGGTGCGTCACAGCAATCACGGTCGCGCCACGCAATGAAAATGAACGCAGCAGTCCGATGATTTCCATGGCCGTTTCATGATCCAAGCCGCTGTCTGGTTCGTCCAAGATCACAAGGCCTTGTTTGGATAACAATGCTGCGGCGATCCTGGCGCGACGCAATTCACCACCACTAAGTTCCCGCGGAAAGCGTTCTGCATGCGCCTGCGATAGCCCAACGCTGCACAGTGAGTCGTCGATATCGCAAGGCAAGACATCATCGTTGCCGTAAAACCTAGCAACAAACTCCAGCTGATCTTTCACTCGCAAGTCTTCATGAACCAGGTCGCGTTGTTGCATGAAATAGAGATCTCCCTGTGCGGCTGACTGGCCACTGCGGATCGCATTTAGCAGGGTGGACTTTCCGCAGCCGCTGGGACCAGTGATCGCAATCATGTGGCCCGCGCGAGCGGTCAACTTGCAAGGCAAAAGTCTACCAGGGACGCTTGCATCCAGCTCCAGCGATCGCCCAATCATCGGCGTCAAAGGATGCAAGGAACTGGTGTCGGCACGAAAGCTCCAGCCGAACGGTCCCAGCTGAACAATGCTCTGGTCGCTCAGTTCTGTTACCTCTACCGGATTGCCATCGACGAACAATGACGACGCATTTCGATCCAGCCGAACGACCCAGACGCGGTCAGCCGAACGCAACAGAGCCGCATGGTTTTCGGCAATGGATTGATGGGCGATCGTAACACGGCAACTGTCATCATCATCACGAAGACTACCGAACAACAACTCATGCTGCTCGGTAACTTGAATCGTCGCCGGACTGTAACGCGACATCAGCGGTTTGTCGGCTGCCGCCAGATCGTTGGACAGGGAGCCTGCCGCGTATCGATCACAAACCGACGCAAAACGTTGGATTGGGAATCCACAATGCGTGCACGTCGTTGAATTGGTCGATGCCTGACAAGCCGGGCATGACAGATCATTTGCCATCGTCGAACAACTTCGCTTCGTATCGGAAATCCAAATCCACGTCACGAGACCAACGTGCACCGAACAACAAGTGTTTTTTTGTGATGTCTACTTTCGCGTCTAGTTTGCCGTACGCCTGCATGATCATGTAATCATTTTTGTCGTACAGGATTCGCCCTTGGATCCCAGCGGCCCGCAAATCCGTTTCACGATTGTTTCGATCCAGCAACATGTCCAATCGGCCTGACTGAATCGCCAGTTGCCGCACAGGTACTTTCTGGTAGACCCCGTCACGCAAATATTTTAATCGCAAACTTCCATCGGACTCTTTCGCGCCGTGACTGGACAACACGCTCACCGCGTCCTTGCCTTTGACATCCCAGCTGTCACCAATGTTTCTGTCCAGAGAATCCATGACGTAGAAATCCATCAGTGGATCAACCGCCTCTGCCCAGCGACGCAATTCTTCTAGCTCCACTTTGACCGGTCCGTCGACTTGTTTGACCTCGGTAACTCCCAGCCCATTCAGCCAGATGACTTCAAAACTGCATCCGGAAATCGCATCAGGGTCTTCCACAAGCTGGGCTTCTGGGATTTCCGCGAACTGATCAATATCTAGCCCCGAAAGTTTTGCGATCGTTGTCAACGTTTTCTCGTACTGCGGATCGACTTTGCCCCAAGCGATCAGGATCGCGCCCGCTGCTAGCGTATACGGATTCCGAATTGCCAGACGACCGACATGCGAAACTGCGATACGAAACAACGGTGTCGAATTGCGAAAATCACGGAGCTTTAGCTTCTTGTTGGACAGCACGCGTTGCTGTGATGAATCCGCAACTAACAGATGAAGTTTGATTTCGCCCAAATCGTTCTCAAGAACTTTTGTGTAGCTCTGATAGCGATTGGTGTAAACGACATGCTGCTCGCCCTCCAAGCCCCACTGTTTGGCTTCGGAAACACCACGCAGCCGAAAGACCTTGGTGGACACCCAAGCTTTTCCGACGGGGTACCGCCGAATCAATTCGCGTTCGCTAATGCGTTCGCGTTTCGCTGGGTCGAGTTTGACTCGCTGAGCAAGCACCGGCGTACTGCTTGCGCAGGATATGATTCCAAAAGCCAATAATACGAGTTTGCGTCGCAGCATATTTCTTTCCCCTTCGTAGATCATTCCAAGATTCTAACCTACCGGAATCAAGGCACAGAAAGTACCCATGACGCCCAGGGCAAATCACATTTTCAAGCTGAGATGCCTGAAGAAATGGTAACGCGGCGTGTCAGTGAGGGTTTTGGAGTTTCGCTTTTAGAGAATGCATTGGTTTTTGGTAACCCGAAGCGTGAGAGCGTGAGCGAGGGACCAAGGCAAGATTGATTGTCCCTCGCTCACGCTTTTTGATGTGGTGTTTGGTTGTAGGCCGGACCAAGGACG
>CAYNNP010000370.1:0-4813 GCA_964398215.1 uncultured Pirellulaceae bacterium
CCTGAAGGCGGCACTACAAACAAAAAACTCACAGACTCTCCGGCCTAAACGCGTGCGCCTACGGCTACCGGTTAAACGAAACAGTGCTCGCCGCTGACTAAATCAACAAACCGTCAAAGACTTCCGGTTTTATACGTATTGCTACGGCCTTTCACGCCTCAAAAGCACTGCACATTTGCATGCTCACTTGTCTCAGTTAGGCTAAGCTCTCGATGTTTTCTGTAGGCCAGCTGTGTCCATATTTTGAGTGAGATTATGATTTCGATTCGGTCGCGATGTTTCCTTTTGTTTTTGGCGCTCGGCGTTGGTTCGGTTGTTTCCCAAGCCCAGGCAGCTGATCGACCAAACATCTTGTTCCTGTTTTCAGACGACCATGCGATCAAGTCGATTTCGGCTTACGGAGGTCCTTTGGCCAAAATAGCGCCGACACCAAACATCGATCGGATCGCACGCGAGGGTGCAGTCTTTAAAAATTCGTTTTGTGCCAATTCGATCTGCGGACCATCGCGGGCCACCATCCTGACCGGCAAGCATAGTCACGTTAATGGTTTCATGCGAAATGGAAATAATTTTGATGCCGGGCAATGGACGGTAGCCAAAGCATTGCAGGCGGGCGGTTACACCACAGCGGTCGTCGGCAAGTGGCACTTGAAATCGAATCCCGTTGGGTTTGATCACTGGGAAGTTTTTCCAGGACAAGGCAGTTACTACAATCCGGTTTTTATTCAACAAGACGGTTCAACCAAACGCTTTGAAGGTTACGCAACCGATCTGACTACCGACAAAGCTATCGATTGGTTGGACTCGCGAGACGAATCCAAACCGTTCTTCTTGATGTGCCAACACAAGGCCCCGCATCGCACGTTCGCTCCAGCGATTCGCCATCTGGGCGCGTTTGATGATGTTGTGATCCCAGAACCGGATAGCCTTTTTGATAAATACGAGAATCGCAGTCGGACGTTGGCGGCCAATGAAATGGAAATCGATCGCCACTTTGATTGGGCGTATGACGCCAAAGTCCGTAAAGACGAACGCGGTGATGTTCAGCTTCCAAAACCAGACCGCTACGGTACACCGGAGTACAACCGGATGACGGAAAGCCAAAAGGAGGCTTGGGACAAACATTTCGGGCCTCGCAACAAAGCGTTCTTGATAGGCTACGCGGCTGGGAAACTTCGCGGCCAGGATCTCGTGCGCTGGAAGTATCGTCGCTATTTGCGGAACTACCTAAGCACTGTTAAAGCGGTGGACGAAAGTGTTGGCCGTATGCTGAAGTACTTGGATGACAATGAACTCGCAGAGAACACGATTGTGATCTATTCATCCGATCAGGGGTTCTATTTGGGCGAACATGGTTGGTATGACAAACGATGGATGTTTGAAGAATCGTTTCGCATGCCGTTCATGGCGCGTTGGCCGGGTGTGATCGAGCCGAAATCCGAGCCAACAGAATTGATCCAAAACATCGATTACGCACCAACGTTCTTGGAAATCGCTGGACTTGAAACGCCGGCTGAAATTCAAGGCAATTCGCTGGTGCCGCTGTTCAAAGGCGACGCCAAGGATTGGCGAAAGTCACTGTACTATGCCTATTATGAATTGGGTGAACACGCTGTGCCGCAGCACTTTGGCGTCCGAACGCAATCGCACAAGCTGATCTATTTTCCCAAGTCTGATGAGTGGAATATGTTCGATCTGCAAAAAGACCCCGGCGAAATGACAAGCGTTCACGCAGATGATGAATATCAGCAGACGCGAAAAGAACTAGCAGCGGAGTTTACGCGTTTGCGCGAACTATATGATGCTCCCGCGTTTCCTAACTGAAGATATTTGGATTACGTATGACACCAGTCATTTTCGTATTCTTGCAATCGCTAGGCTGGCCAACCGTTCGCTGTAGCGATGCATCTTCCAGTGACCGGGTGACCATCCTGCTAGGAATCGATAGAAGTCTGCCCACGCGAATGCGTAAAGGTCTCGCCATTCTGCTTCGACCTCGTCGAGCAATGCTGCATCAAGTTTCTCACGCATGAATCCAAAGTAACGATCGAGGACTTCTTGTTCACGAGTTTCGCATTCAGATTCATCGAGACAACTGCTGACGAAGTAAGCCACGTCCTTGATCCCGCAGCCTGTGCCGACATACTGAAAATCTACTGCTGCAACACGGTCGTCTTTCGCAAAGCAAAAGTTTGCAAGTTTCGCATCGCCATGTACAAGCGTTTTGTAGCGACAATCGTTCAATCGCTGGTCGATCGCGCTGGCGTGTTTCTTCAAGTCTGATTCGGCCATCTGTTCGTATTCGTCGGGCCGAGTCGCCAGATGCCAATAGGTTCCAATCGGCCATAGTTGGTCTTGGCCTTGTGGTGATGTAGTAGCTTGGGCATCATGCAGAAAGGTTGCATGAAAGCTTGCCAGCCAAGCCAAGCACGCGTTCAATTGCCCGTCGTTCACACTTTCGCGTCGCAACGGGAAACCGGATGCGTCAAGATCCTCCAGCACGATCAACCACTGGCCATCGGATTTGCTGGCGCCAATCAAGTTGGCGATGCGGCAAGAATCGTCGCACTGCTTTGCCAAGCCGCCATACCACGCCATTTCGTTGTCGTAGGATGAAAGCTTGCGTTGGTGCGAAACGTCACCCGACCAACCGTACTTGTGTTGCCGATTGTTGGGCGAATTTACATGCTTGACGATGGCGGTTGTTAAACCGGGGTGAAGCTGCACGCGAGCAATCTCGCCATATCCGCTCCACAACGATTGAATCGTTTCTAGAAACGAAACGGATTCGCAGCCGCACAATTTGGAAACCTGTGGAAGTGGAAGATCGCTTTTCATGCGGCCATGTTCCCAAAAAGCGGAACATCAAAAATCATGCTTCGGGTGACCAAATCAAGATACCGAAAATCCTGACACATCTTGGCGAGTTGTCGATCAGTACAGCAGCATGGAAAGTTTGCGGCGATAATCGCTGACTAGATCGGAATCCGCTGGTAGTGCCTGGAAAACCTGGACCATTAGTTCGCGTGATTTCTCGCCGTAATTTGGCTTGTCCTGTTCGACCAATGCCAAACAAATGTCGAATGCTTCCTGATATGCTTCTTGCCCAACCAAGGCTTCGGCGAGCTGAAACTGAGCATCAAAATTCATCGAATCCGAATTCGCAGCCTCACGTAAGGCGTCGATATTGCTTCCGTCGATGGACTTGGATTTGATAGCCAGCGTTGCCTTGATCTTTTGCGCCTCTGGTTCCAGGAAATCACGCTCCTCAAGCTGAGCGATCAGTTCACCGCATTCGTCGTATCGTTCCTGGCTCAGATACAGATCAGCCAACGTAATCTTTGCAGCATCAGCATGCTTGCCATCGATCGATTCTTTGAGTTTTGCCTCCGCGGCGATCGGATCGGTATCGGCCAACTTCTTGGCTTCAAAGATTGCGACGATTGGGTACAACTCATCCAACCAAGCTTCCACCTGATCCTTGGGCAGTGCTTGGTTAAAACCATGAATGACTTGGCGATCCAGAACAGCGAACACTGCAGGAATGCCCTGGACTTGGAATTGGCCAGCCGCCGCTGGGTTCTGATCTGTGTTGGCTTTGACCAACATGAATCGTCCATCGGCTGCGTCGGCAACATCTTCCAAGACAGGCGCGAGCATCCTGCACGGGGCACACCACTCGGCCCAGAAATCGACGACGACCAAACCAAGTTCCGAGCGCGCGAACACATCGGCCTCGAAAGTTTCGTCGGTCGTATCAAGAACCCATTGCGAGTCAGCCATTTCTTTATCCTTGGACAAAATCTCTATCTCTTCCTTCAGCTCAAACCGTCTAAAGGAGCAAGAAGAGACCGTGCTAGATGATTTCCAGCAGTTCGACTTCAAATACCAAGACTTCATTAGGGCCGATCAAGCCTGGGCTTCCGCCTTCGCCGTAACCCAGGTTAGGCGGAATGTACACCATCCATTTGTCGCCGACTTTCATGTTTTGCAGAGCTATCTGCCAGCCTTTGATGACTTCTCCAATACGGAAAGTCATTGGTTCGCCACGTTTGAGCGAGCTGTCAAAAACTTTGCCGCTGGTGAGTTTGCCTTCGTAGTGAACTTTGACAATATCGGAAACTGATGGTGAGCCGCCATTACCTTTCTTGATCACTTTGTACTGCACGCCACCTTTCAGAGTCTTGACGCCCTTTTTCTTGGCGTTGTCGGCGATCCATTTGTCGCTCTTGATTTTGTTGGCAGCTGCTTTTTTCTTGATTTGTTCCATCAGTACTTCATGCCGCTTTTTCATGAATTGGTTTACTGACTCAGCCGCGGATTTCAGCTGTTCCTCGTTCATGCTTGGTTCGCGGCTGGACAAGGCGTCGATGATGCCAGCAACGAAAGCATCGTTGTCAAAATCGTCGGGCTTGAATCCCTGTTGGAACATTCGCTGGCCTGTTGAGTAACCCAGGAAGTAGCCCATAGGTTTTTCTTTGGCCAGTTTCTCGTGTGCCTTGATTGGTTTTGCCCTGTCTTGGCAATGGGCGGACGACGATAGGGTGCACCCCAACGCAAGCGTGGCCAATAAAAAACGTAGGCGGGATTGCATTCGTAGATTCCTGTATGTTTCAAAGAACGAATGGACCGAGTTTGATGATCGGTCCGTTGTCAACAATTTGTGGCCTTAAAGAATACCAACGAGCAGTCAAATCCGCACGCCCAAAACGGCCCGCTGGTGGGAACTGCATTGTTTCACGCAAGGTGTGAGTTTTTGAGTTGCGCTCTTGGGGTAGGCCGGACCGAGCAAACGCTGCAATTGCCGGAACTT
>CAYNNP010000371.1:0-4807 GCA_964398215.1 uncultured Pirellulaceae bacterium
TGAACACGATCGATCGATCGAATATCGATAAATTTTGAAAAGCGCAACTTCAAAAAGCGTGAGCGAGGGACAACAATCTTGACTCGGTCCCTCGCTCACGCTTCGGGTTACCAAAAACCAATGCACGACGTAAAAGCGCAATTCCAAACAGCGTCAGCCGGCGGGTTGTGACGATCTACTTCAGAAAGAAACCTGTCATCAACCAACCTTTCTCAGTGACTTCTAGGTAGCTGCCGCCCGCTGGAAGGTGTTTTTCGATCTGGCCGATTGGGGGCAAGAGCTTTGCGTTCAACGGATCCGGCTCTCCACCCTCGTCTTCGATCATGCGTTTGAGCAAAGTTGCCAAGACTGAATTACTGTCTTTCAGTTGGTTCTTTCGCAACAACTCGTACTTCACATGAAACGACTTTTTGAGTTGCGTGACACGATCGAACGCGACAGTCTTCGCGCCCAATCGCAACATTCCTTTGGACACCTCTTGAACAGCTGGCACAGAATCCAAACCGCCCTGCTTAGTGCCTTCCTTCAAACGCTTGGCAATCTTGACCAACAGATCTGCATGACTTGAAAACATCAAATACGACGGATAGCCACCACCGCCATCAACGGAAGCAATTGCCCAATGCTCAAGCAGTGGTGCAGGCTCGTCTTCGTCTTCACCCTCTTCAAAACCCTGAAGGATCGTATCAATGTCTGTTTCTTTATCGGTACCCTTCTCCACACGCCAAATCTCAACGCCTGGCAAGACCTTCATTTCTGTTGCGTCTGGCTCAATTTTCATCGCTTTGCGAATCGCCAGCTTTACCTTCGCAGGATCCTTCAACTTGATTGCGATCAACATCCGTTCCGAGTCGATTGCTGGTGGCAAAGTGCTATCGGTAACAATGACCAATTCATCAGCCAACGCAGGCAGAAAATCATTCTCTAGATCGATCTGAGGCCCGTCCTCATCATCCCGAATACCGGTGATCATAGGACGAAACATTTCCTGACCGAACGCTTCGTCAATCAACGTTTCTGATGCCCAAAAAGCGTTTGCCAATCGCAAATACATTCGATTGAAAGTTCCCGCTTCCGCATGCACCCACGCTGGCACACCTTGCAAATTCTGACTATTGAAATCGAGCGCCTTAGCAGCCTTTTTAAACGGACGCGTTGGAGCATAAACCAATCCACGGTGCAAAATGTCAAAGGTATCTCCTGAGAATGCGACCACACCCCCAGCAGCCTCAACAGATGTAAAACCTTGATTTTCTAACAACTGCAAAATGTCAACGTTGTTGCCGCGATCAATCTCAAACAAATCCCGCAAGATCCGTCCCATCTGAAACGGTTTGGCAAACCACTGCAACCCTTCAACCGCATTATCTGCTTTGGCAGTCGCTTCCATCTTCTTGTAACTTGTCGTCATGACTTCCTTAAAGGATGTCAACTGTGACAAAGGCTTCGTTGTTGACTTGCCAGCGACTGCGTCCAAAATTGACTGGACAACCGAACCGCGATCAGCCGCTATGAACCGATTCGCGTTGTATGAAATCGCAACCTCATCGATCTTGATCTGACCTGGCTTCGGCTTCGTCGTGTACAACCGAATTGTCTCACCGCGATAAGTAACGTCCTTTCGAGTCGCACCGCCACCTTTCAGATCTTTATCGATTTGTTCAACAACGATATCGGCCTTGGCCTTGAGGCCTCGGATGTCCGCCACGACGCACATCGCAAACGGACGACGCTTATCATTTTCAAATGGTAGCCAAGCCGCCACAACTTCGCCCGAAGCGATGTCCCACAAATCTTTTGCGCGTAGCCCAATTTTGTTGTTGATCGATTCTAGAAAGCTCTTGGCCCGCGCTCGTTGAGCATCCACGAAATCTTTCATCAAATCATCATTCAACAACTGACCGACATGGGTGCCCTTCCACATCTTTTGAAAGTTTGGGAAATCATTGACGCGCAAAATTCCAGCGGTCGAATCAGGCAGCAATTCTAGCGCAGGAACATAGGCCTGCGGATTGCCTTGTAACTCGGTCTTCTGTTCTGGTTGCTGATCTTGCGAGAAACAACTCGATTGGTTTGCAATCGAAAACAGCGAAGCACACAGGAGAACTGCGAAACATCGAACATTCGTTCCGGAGAAATCAGTCATGTATTTTCCGACGACTTGGTAACTTCGGTGATTTGGGGCACATAAATCTGTCTTTCATGGTATCGGACAAGCTAAATCGCTCCAACTACTGCAG
Organism: uncultured Pirellulaceae bacterium; assembly: GCA_964398215.1. Taxonomy (GTDB): domain Bacteria; phylum Planctomycetota; class Planctomycetia; order Pirellulales; family Pirellulaceae; genus CAYNNP01. The sequence continues at coordinate 2,241 of CAYNNP010000371.1, forward strand.
TTTGTTCGATTAGATGCATTTTGCCCTATTTTCCAGCATCGCCAATTCAGCTTCACATGCTTTAGCAAATAGGCCCTGAGCACCCGGGCATTGCCAAGAATGACCGGGTTTCAACGAAATTAACACTCAAACACCGCCCAAACTGCAAGTAAACATACTTTCACGCCTTATCTGCTCGCGGCGATCGATGAGCCTTGAACATCGTTCGCCCACCCTGCTCCGCCTGCTGCATCGCGTTGACAGCATTTTGATACAAAATCCATTGTGCACGCAATCCGTCTCTCCCACCATCCTGTTTTAGCCGCTGGTAAATACCCGTTGGGGTCATTTCCCACGAGTTCTTATTGTCAGAAAAATATGCCTTCAGAGCCGATACGACCTTAGCACGACAATCCAGGTCATTCACAGGTACGAACAATTCGACCCGACGATCCAAATTTCTAGGCATCCAATCAGCGCTACTAATGAAGACCTGACCGCCGCCACCATGCCCAAAATACAGAATCCTCGCGTGCTCTAGAAAGCGGTCCACAACCGATACAACCTTGATTGTACTGCTCAGTCCAGCGACACCCGGCTTCAGGCAACACACACCACGAATATTCAGTTTGACATCCACGCCCGCCTGGCTCGCACGGTACAACGCATCGATGACTTCAGTATCCACCAGCGCATTGAGCTTGGCAACAATCTCGCCTTTTTGGCCATCCAAACAACGCTGCGTTTCCGCTTCGATCAAACCCAACACACGATTTCGCAGCGTGGTTGGTGCAGCAGCAAGCTCGCGAAATGGTTGCGGCTGGCTAGCTCCCGTGACGGCATTGAAGAATGAGTTCGCATCGCCACTCAAAATTGGATCGCAAGTCAACAACGAAACATCGCTGTAAACATTGGCCGTCACCTCGTTGTAATTTCCCGTTCCAAAATGAACGTATCGCCGAAGTCCATCTGGTTCGCGTCGGACGACCAAGCACAACTTGGCATGTGTTTTCAATCCGCGAATACCATAGATCACTTGCACGCCAGCGTGTTCCATCTCACGCGCCCACTCAATGTTCCGTGCCTCGTCAAAACGTGCTTTCAACTCCACAATTGCGGACACACTTTTTCCGTGCTGAGCCGCTCGAATCAACGCCGCTACAATGGGACTGTTTCGACTGGTGCGATACAAGACTTGCTTGATCGCCAATACATCGGGATCAACCGCAGACTCTTCGATGAATCGCACGACGGAATCGAACCGTTCATAAGGATGAACCAACAGCACATCGCCATGGTTGATCGTCGAAAACATACTTTCAGCGGGATCAATATCGGGTGATGACTGTGGCGGCCACGGTTTGAAACGCAGCGACTCAAAACCCTCCAATCCACTGATCGAAAACAAATACGTCAGATCCAACGGGCCTTCGATTGGAAACAAACCGCGATTGGAAACTTGCAACGACTCTGACATATACGCGATAGTCGGATCGCTCGCCCCGGCACCGTACTCTAGCCGCACCGCGTGTGAGAGCCGCCGACTCTCCAACAATTCTTCCATCCCAACCAGCAGATCATCCGCCTCTTCCTCACGCAGCGCGACATCGGCATTGCGGGTGATTCTAAACGGAACACACTCAAGGACATCTCTGCCGGGAAACATATCGTCCACAAAATGCATCACTAGGTCTTCCAGCAACATGTACTCGAAACCTTGATCCGATGGTAGCGTCACGATTCTGGACAACGCCTTTCCAAGCGGAATGACCGCAAAATCCCACTCCGGACCATCTTCATCGTTACCCTCTGCACCATCATCTTGCTGGGCAACAGAAGCAAGCCGAATGAACAACTGCAAACCCAAACCCTGCAGCAAGGGAAACGGTCTAAGCGATAGCGACTGCGGCGACAGAACGGAAGTCACTTCATCATCAAAGTACGCCTTGGCGGCAGCGTGCTGAGCCTCACTGCACTCATCCAGATTGATCCGTCGAATTTGCGTTTCGGCGAACTGCGGCTCCATTTGCTCGCGAAACAAACAATATTGCCGATTGACGAACATCCGGCACTTTTCGGTCACAGCATGCAATTGCTCGGAAACGGTCATTCCTGCCGGATCACGCGCCATCGAATTCTGATGAGACTGCAAACCGCCAACACGCACCATTGCAAACTCATCCAAGTTCGAACTGGTGATGGCCAAGAACTTGGCTCGTTCCAAGAGTGGAACCGATTCATCTGCGGCTAGATCGAGCACACGATCATTGAACTCTAACCAACTCAGTTCGCGATTGATGTAGCGGTTCGCAGGAAGGCTCGATTGCTTGACCTTCTTTTGTTTCGCCTTACGCTTCTTTCCCTTGCCGGAGCCTTTCTTAGACACAAATATTCCAGTGCAATTCTACGAGGTTGCTTTTTCTTCGTTCGCTTTACTGTCTTCACTCTTTGTCTGCCATCGAGTGAACCGTTTTCAGTAGGGAAAATCAGTTTTTGATTCTGTGGTCATTTTGGTAACCCGACGCGTGGGCGAGGGACAACGCGAATCCCGCACTGACGCGTTTTGGAGTTGCGCATTTCTGGTAACC
>CAYNNP010000372.1:0-4791 GCA_964398215.1 uncultured Pirellulaceae bacterium
CTATCAACGATGTTTCTACTTGCGTCCGAAGTTCCGGCAATTGCAGCGTTTGCTCGGTCCGGCCTACCGAAAGAGCTTTTCTGGTAACCCGAAGCGTCAGCGAGGGACAATCGATCTTAACTCGGTCCCTTGCTCACGCGTCGGGTTACCAAAATCATCCAGAATCAAAAACTGATTTGCTCTGCGTCAGATAGAATGGTGGGATGAAAGCGCAATTGCCACTAATTATCGTCTTGGGTCTGCTGCTGATTTGTTGCACTGGCAACTTGCGGTCAGAGGAAGTTTCATTTGGTCGTGATGTTCGACCGATTTTGGCGAAACACTGTTTTGCTTGTCATGGCCCCGATCCTGATGCGCGGGAATCCGGTTTGCGTTTGGATCTGCGTTCTAGTGCCGTTAAGGATCGAGATGGTTATCAGGCCGTGTCGCCGGGCGACGCGAATGCCAGCGAACTGATCGATCGAATCGCAAGCGACGATGCCGACTTGCGGATGCCTCCTGCGGATTCGAAACCTGCGTTGTCGGCAGCCGAAATTGGAACTCTGCGTTCTTGGATCAATGCGGGCGCGAAGTACGAAAAGCACTGGGCGTTCTTGCCGCCGACCAAACCATCGGTGCCAACGGTCAATGACCCGGACTGGTGCCGGGGTGAGATAGACCGTTTCTTGCTGCATCGCATGCAGGCAGCGGGTCTATCGCCGTCACCACCAGCGGAGAAAACCGCGCTCGTTCGCCGTGTCTATTTGGACCTCGTTGGCGTGAACCCAACGAGCGCCGAAGTCGACGAGTTTCTTCGCGACGATCACCCTGCTGCCTATCAGCGTTTAGTGGACCGATTGCTTTCGTCGCCGGATTATGCAGAACGATTCGCGCGGCCCTGGCTTGATTTGGCGCGCTACAGTGACACCAACGGTTATGAGAAAGATCGCCCGCGGACGATTTGGCCTTTTCGTGATTGGGTGATCAACGCCATCGGAAACGACCAGCCTTTCGACCAATTCACGATCGAACAGTTGGCCGGTGACATGTTGCCCAATGCAACCGAGCAGCAAAAAATCGCGACCGGATTTCATCGCAATACGATGATGAACGAAGAAGGCGGCATCGACCCGTTGGAGTTTCGGTTTTACGCGATGGTCGACCGTGTTGCGACGACGGGCACCGTTTGGATGGGCCTAACGACCGGCTGCGCGCAGTGCCATACTCACAAGTACGATCCGATTACTCATACGGACTACTATGCGTTGATGGCGATGATGAACAATGCCGATGAACCGGAGTTGACCGTGCCGACATTGGAAACAGACCAACGACGAAAGCAACTTGCTGCACAAATTCGCCGCCAGGAAGATCGATTGATCGACGAGTTCCTGTCTGCTGAACGAAGCGAACCTATCCACGCAGATTTTCTTCAATGGCAACAGAACCAGATCGATTCAGCACGCGACTGGAAAATCTTGCGGCCATCAAAGATGGTCACCACGATGCCTCGGCTTTCACTAACCGAGTCGGGATCCATTCTTGCATCCGGCGACGTCACCAAACGAGACGTTTATACGTTGACGATGCCGCCGGTCGACACGCCCATCACGGCGCTACGACTGGAAGTCTTGCCACATGAATCGCTGCCCGCCAACGGACCAGGATTGGCATTTTATGAAGGCCGCAAAGGTGATTTTTTTCTCAGCGAGCTGGAAGTCATTTCCAATGATGCATCGGTTGAACTTGGGGATCCCAGTATCAGCTTCGGAAAAATCTCGGTTGGAAACGGCAAAGCGGAAGGCAAAAACGTTTTGGATTCCAATGGATCGACAGGCTGGTCAACGGCAGGCTACGAAGGCAAGCCCAACCGACTGGTCGTGAATTTTCAGCAACCCTACACCAGCGACCAGCCATGGCAAATCAAGTTGCTGTTTGAGCGCCATTTTGCTGCTGGCCTCGGACATTTTCGGATTTCGGCTACTTCAGAGAAAGGCGTTGCGGTTGCGTCCAAACTCAACTCGCAACTCGAAACGGCGTTGCGGTCAGCTCGGGACGGTAGCGATTTGGCCAAAGACGAACAACGACAACTTGCGCGTGTTTATATTCGGTCCAGCGAACTCTTGAAGAAACAACGCGCGGCAATCGAAAAACTTGAAAAGAGGATTCCCTCTGAGACGCGGACGCTGATCCTTCGCGAACGCGACCGTGCTGACAATCGAACGACGCACCGGCATCATCGGGGCGAATATCTGCAAAACAAAGAAGTCGTTCAGCCTGCGGTGCCAAGTGTATTTACTGGACTAGGCGAACTGGCACCAAATCGGCTTGGCATGGCACGCTGGCTGACCAGCGACAAGAACCCTTTGGTTGGTCGCGTCACGGTGAACCGAGCCTGGCGGCAATTTTTCAAGACAGGGATCGTTCGGACAGCCGGCGACTTTGGGACTCAAAGTGAACCGCCGACACATCCACAACTCATCGACTGGATGGCTACTGATTTCGTCAACAACGGTTGGTCGATGAAACGACTGCACCGAAAAATTGTGCTTTCGGCTGCTTACCGGCAATCGATTGCTGCGCCTCCAAGATCAGATCCGACGAACCGGCTTCTTTCATGTTTTCCCCATCGCCGGTTGGATGCCGAACGATTGCGAGACGCTCTGTTGTCGTCGTCGGGATTGTTGTCGCGAAAAATTGGCGGCCCAAGTGTGTATCCGCCACAAGCGACTGAAGTGACCAAGTTGGCCTACGGTAGCCCGGCGTGGAAAACTTCTAGCGGCGGCGATCGTTATCGAAAATCTTTGTACACATTTAGCAAGCGGACTGCACCGTTCGCTGCGTTCATGACGTTTGACGGATCAAGTGGCGAATTGTGCGTCGCAAGGCGCGGGCGTAGTACGACACCGCTGCAAGCTCTGACGTTGATGAACGATGAAATGTTTATGGAAATCGCAAAGGGGGTTGCCGACAGTGCGCTGCGCGATTCGGGCGACCAGCCAACACCGGGCGATGTGATCACGCATATCTTTCGCAGAGTATTTGTACGTGCTCCTAGTGACGATGAGCTGGAAATGGTTCGTGGCTTCTATCAAAAGCATGCGTCAAAACCAAACGCATGGATGTTGGTGGCACGTGCATTGATCAACACTGACGAAGCGATAACGGTGCCTTAGTGGAAGGACGTAATAACAAATGAACATTCAAGATCAAACACGCCGTCAGTTCTTTCAAGATTGCGGCGTTGGTGTCGGCAAAGTGGCTTTGGCGTCGATGATTGCGGCTGAAACTGCCACGTCTGCAAACGCCGCGACTGAATTCTCAAGTTCTGCGCGCGGTTTTCATCATCAACCGAAAGCGAAAACGGTCATCCATCTATTCATGGCCGGGGCGCCCAGTCAGTTGGAGCTTTTTGACTATAAACCGAAGCTTCAAGAGTTAGAGGGCCAGCCGATTCCGCCGTCGGTTATCGCCGGCCAACGGTATGCTTTTATTCAGCCCAATGCGGCGGTCCTCGCGCCAAGATTCAAGTTCAATAAACATGGCGAGTGTGGCGCGGAGATCTCCGAGATGCTGCCGCATCTTTCGGAAATCGTGGACGATATCGCTTTGCTAAAGAGTGTTCACACGGATCAGTTCAATCACGCACCTGCGCAAATTTTTGTGAATACGGGCAGCGGTATTCCAGGGCGACCGGCGATGGGGTCGTGGCTTAGCTATGGAATTGGCAGCGAAGCAGATGACTTGCCAGCGTTTGTTGTCTTGAAGAGCAACGGTCAACTTTCGGGTGGATCGTCGATGTGGCATTCTGGTTTCTTGCCCGGGGAGCATCAAGGCATTCCGTTTCGAGCTTCCGGCAACCCGATTTTAAACATCGCCAATCCCCAGGGCGTGGATCGCCAAACCCAACGAGACACCATCGACTTGGTCAGCAACCTTAACGGCCAACGACTGCAGGCTGCGAACCTGGACGAAATCAAAACGCGTGTCGAAGCCTATGAAATGGCATATCGAATGCAGTCGGCTGCTCCAAAATTGGTTGACTTTTCCGACGAAAGCCAAGAGACCTTGGACTTGTACGGAATCAAATCAAAGGATGCTGGATCTTTTGCAAAGAACTGTTTGTTGGCCAGACGGTTGGCTCAGCGCGGTGTGCGTTTTATCCAGGTCTATCATTCTGGCTGGGACCATCACAGCAACGTCGAAGGAGGCGTCAAGGGTCAAACCAAACAAACCGATCAGGGCGCAGCGGCTTTGGTCAAAGATCTGAAACGCTGCGGGATGTTGGACGACACGCTGGTCGTATGGGGCGGTGAGTTTGGACGCACACCAATGGTCGAAACGAGTGCAGCCCTCGGTCGCAAACTTGGGCGTGACCATCACCCGCAAGCGTACACGATGTGGATGGCGGGCGGTGGCATCAAGCCTGGACAAACGATCGGACAAACCGACGAACTTGGGTTTCACCCAACCGAAGCGCCCATTCATGTGCACGATATTCAGGCCACCATTTTGCACCAACTGGGTATCGATCATGAGCGGCTGACGTTCACTTTTGCAGGTCGGCCCTATCGCTTGACGGACGTTCACGGTCATGTGATTAAGGATTTGATTGGATAGGCATGGATGAATCACCCTTCGAAAGTACTGCGGTATGATGATGTGCTTAAGCTTTCGCGCAGTTAATCGCCAACTGGAAAATTCAAATGAGTATTTGGGATAACTTTTTTGACAACGAGTACAAGCGTCGGTGGTTTGGCAGGGCAAAGCAGTTTTTCAAACTGCTTAAAGTAGCTCGGCTCTCCGAGCCGA
>CAYNNP010000373.1:0-4781 GCA_964398215.1 uncultured Pirellulaceae bacterium
GGGTGTAAACCCGTGGTTAGGGAGATCGAAACGAACGCGTAACCCCGAAGGGGTGACATGAATTGGTTGCGTTGAGTCTCCTATAGTCCCTTCGGGACTAAGGTTATCGTGGTGATTTCGGTTCCATGGGCTCGCGCCCATGGCTACATCATGTCGCCACTTCGTGGCTGCGGACTTACCTTGTCCCTCGCTCACGCGTCGGGTTACCAAAATAACCCAGAATCAAAAATTGCTTCCGCTCGAAGTCCTGCAATTATCCCATAAGGCTTTCACGGGGGGCAATTATTGGGTCATCAAGACGCTGCCCTTCCGAATGGTGGCCGTTAGCATTACGATTTCGGGTTGTTCTATAGAGTCTCCTTTACTTTTTTTAAGTGAGTGAAAACACCGATGGCCGTTGCATCAACCGACATCCAAAAACTAGCCGTGGATACGATTCGCACCCTGAGTATGGATGCGGTGCAAACAGCCAACAGCGGTCACCCTGGAACTCCGATGGCCCTGGCGCCGATCGCGTACCAGCTTTTCAATCATACGATGGATTACGATCCGGCCCAGCCGCTGTGGCCCAACCGTGATCGCTTCGTGCTCTCGTGCGGCCACGCATCGATGCTGTTGTACAGTGTTTTGCATCTTAGCGGTGTCAAAGCGGTTGATTTCGAAACAGGCAACGTGCTGGACAAAGAATCCGTGTCCTTGGACGCCATCAAGAGCTTTCGCCAGATCGGCAGCGTCTGTGCTGGGCACCCCGAATTCGCGGAAGCAGCCGGTATCGAGACGACAACGGGACCTTTGGGCGCTGGAGTCAGTAATAGCGTTGGCATGGCGATGGCACAAAAGTGGCTTGCCGAAAACTACAACACCGACGATCACAAACTGTTCGACTACAACGTTTACGCGCTGTGCAGCGACGGCGACCTGATGGAAGGCGTTGCCTGCGAAGCCGCTTCGATCGCTGGCCACCTGAAGCTCAATAATCTTTGCTGGTTGTACGATGACAATTCGATCACCATCGAAGGCGACACGGACTTGGCATTCAGCGAAGATGTCGGCCGACGCTTCGAAGGACTTGGCTGGAACGTTGTCCACGTTAGCGACGCCAACGATTTGGAAGCCATCGAAAAAGCCGTCGGTGCCTTTCAAGCTTGCAATGACAAACCGACATTGGTAGTTGTCAAAAGCATCATTGGTTGGGGCGCTCCAAACAAACAGAACACACATGGCGCTCACGGAGCACCGCTTGGTTGGGACGAAATCGAACTTGCCAAAAAGTCGTACGGATTCCCGCCAGAGGAAAAGTTCCACATTCCCGATGGTGTGATTGAACACTTTCAAAATGGCGTTGGGACCCGCGGCGCAACCGCCTACTCTGCTTGGAACGACACTTGGAAGTCCTACCAATCGGCGAACGCTGCAAAAGCGGCTGAGCTGCAAGCGATTTTCGATGGCCAGCTTCCAAAGGGTTGGGACAAAGACATTCCAACCTTTGATGCTTGCGATAAAGGCGACGCGACGCGGAACAGTAGCGGCAAAGTATTGAACGCTATCGCGCAAAACGTCCCGTTCATGATCGGCGGATCCGCGGACCTTTCACCGAGCAATAAATCGGACTTGAAGTTTGACGGAGCCGGTGAGTTCTTGCCGGGTCAGTATGGTGGACGCAACCTGCACTTTGGCATCCGCGAGCATGCCATGGCTGGAATCGTCAACGGAATGTCGCTGACAAACTTGCGATCCTACGCCGCAACATTCTTTGTTTTCACTGATTACATGCGTGGTGCAATGCGGTTGTCCAGCATCATGCATCAGCCGGTGATTTACATTCTTACGCACGATTCAATCGGGGTTGGCGAAGACGGACCGACTCACCAGCCAGTCGAGCACCTGAGTGCCTGTCGAGCGATTCCGGGATTGAATGTGTTCCGTCCCGGCGATGCGAACGAAGTTGCCGAGTGCTATCGGGCGGCGATGCAAATCGATGACCATCCATCCGCGTTCGTGCTTTCTCGCCAGAACATGCCGACGCTTTGCCGAACCAAATATGCTTCCGCCTCGGGTTGTGCCAAAGGCGGCTACACGTTGCTGGATTGCGATGGAACTCCCGATGTGATCCTGATGGGTAGCGGCAGCGAATTGTGCATGTGTGTCGAAGCCGCCGAACAGTTGACGGCAAGTGGCAAGAAAGTTCGCATCGTCAGCATGCCCTGCATGGATCTGTTCGCTGCACAAGACCAAGCGTATCGAGACGAAGTTCTGCCACCATCGGTTACCAACCGCGTCGCAGTCGAAGCCGGCATCAGAATGAGCTGGGATCGTTGGATCGGCAGCAACGGAAAGTTTGTCGGTATGTCGGGCTACGGAGCAAGTGGACCATACGCAAAAGTCTACGAGCACTTTGGCATCAATGCCGCCGCCGTTGTCAAAGCCGCCTCTGCGTAGGCTGGCCTAAACCTGTCAAAACCAGGCAGCTGGAAGAAACGCTTCGATGGCGATCTCGCTTCTCTTTCTGCCGATCTTGTTTTTCGTTTTGCTCTTCGCAAGTGGCGGGCAGAAAGCAACAAGAATCACTCGGAAGCAGCGTCGGAGGCGTTTCATGCGTATCGGCGCCGAACTGGATGAAGTCGACGACGACGCTGATGATGATTTTTATCCAGCGCCTGTGCGAAAAAATCACATCCAGAAACCAACGCCATCGATTGAAGACGACAATCCGTATCGCCCTCCCGAAAAATAGCGATCGAAGAGAGCCATAGCGCCGCCCGGCCCAGTGCTACGTCACAGCTTAAAATAGTAACTCGACTCTCCGAGTCGAGGCTTCACGGCTTCACGGTTCGACATAACCCTCGCTCCATGTCAAAAACGGCTTCAGCGCGATCTACCAGAAGTCCTCGGAGTACCGAATCCAATAGTCAATTTTAGCCTTGCTCGGCCGACTATTGAACACGAAGTGGAATGGGTCGGTCCCTGCCTGGCCCTCGATCCAAGAAATCATGATGTTTGGAATTCGCCAAGGCATCGATTCGTCCAAGGGACGGACGGTACCGATAAGTTCAAATTTTGAGCCAGTCTTGACGAGTATCCAAGCGTATCGTTCTTGGAACGGCGACGTGTGCGTTCCTTCGGAAACAAGTTCTAGCGTAGCCGATTTGGCGATACCAAGGTCACGGCGAAGCGACTGTTCCAAGTCATCACCCGAGAACAGGACAGCAAATACGACAGCTGAAACCGCAAGCAAAATAAGCAGCGATGCGATCCGAAATTGAAGGCATTTGCGAGGCCACGAAGTCATCATTCTTCTCCACGAACGGCGAGGTTCACGGGGCACGGACGATCGACTATACATTTCGCAGAAATGCATAAGCCCGGTTTCGTTGCAACCATGGTTCTGCGTGATTCATCCGTCGAAATGGGCTCGAGTCGGCGTCCATGATGAATCGAATTCTAGGACTAGATCCAGATAGTATACCGGATGACCTGAGTATATCAGTCTAATATCGTCAACGAAGTTCACGACAGATTCAAGTTTCCACCCTGAAAGCAATATCGCCTCTGTTGCATCCCAACGGTCATAGCATGCCTGATCGCCAAGTTCGCAAATGTTACTGTGTTGAAGCTCGAATACTCCGTCAGTACCCAATCGATCCAAGCGTGCGTGGCGCGATTCCGCCTCAGCAAGAAGAGCATGAAGCATCGCTACAGCGTCGTCCGGGCAAGGGCTATCAAAGTCCGGATTGAGAACAACATTTGGCTTATCGTCGTCGGACGATGCGGGCTGAGTACTTCGCACAAGTCTGGTGCTGTAGACCGGATACTCACGCGTCATGCAGGGAAGCAGATAGATCGGCGGAGAATCCAATTGGTGCCATCCAAGAATTGGACGAAGATTCGGTCCATCTGGGATTGTCGTGGGTAGAGTTCGAGTCCTCCGCAGCGACGAAAAAACGGGGCGTCTTTATGGTTCTATTGCCTGGAACTGTAGTGGTAAACGCTCCACACAGAATCTTGCTGGTCCGCTGCGCGACCCTGGGCTTTGATGTTGAACCCCGTTGGGGTTGCGGGTGTTGCGAATCCTTTCGCAGTTGTGGGGCTCTTCACGCCGAAGGCGTTTAACAACAAAGCCTGGGGTCGCGCAGCGCACCCTGGGTAAAGTTTGCAATAATGTCCGCCAACCCCAACGGGGTTGAACAATCAAATTCGTATCACAGGGGCCATTCATGGGACAATCTCTCGTTCAGATTTATGTGCACTTTGTGTTTTCGACGAAAGGCCGAAAACCGTTTCTGAAATCAGACGAACATCGCGAACGCCTGCATGCTTACCTTTCAGGGATCTGCAAGAATCGAAGTTCGCCTGCCATCATCGTTGGTGGTGTGGAAGATCATGTTCATCTGCTTTGTCGATTGGGGAAGACGATTGATATCGCCAAACTGATTCTCGAATTGCAAAAAGATTCGTCTGCTTAGGTTAAGAGCGATTTGGGCATTGGGGAGTTCTATTGGCAAACGGGATACGGAGCCTTGTCAGTCAGTCCATCGCATGTCGACGCATTGACGAACTACATCAGGAATCAGGAAGAACATCATCGGAAAGAATCGTTTCAGGATGAGTTTCGCCGCTTGTGTAAAAAATACGGTGTCGAAATAGACGAACGTTTCGTTTGGGATTAATGTTGAACCCCCGTTGGGGTTCGGTGCGCAATCGACATCCCTGTCCTCGGGGTGCGCTGCGCGACCCCGGGCTGTGCTGTTGGACCGCTTCGCGGTCGTCGGCCTGTCCACGCC
>CAYNNP010000374.1:0-1729 GCA_964398215.1 uncultured Pirellulaceae bacterium
AATCACGTGCTTTCGAGCTTTTGGGCCAAGTAGTTGTGGGTAAAGACAAGGTCGCCAGACTTCGGGGGGAACCCCGTCCAGCGCTCCTGAACTCTGGCGAGTCCAGCTACGTCGACCCAGAATCTATAAGATTGCACCTGGGCGGTAGGTTGCCTCTTTGGTGAAGCGATTTGTAATTGAGTCGACACGGTCGATAACGCTCTGGATTTGTCCAGTTGCGTTGCCCAGAAACTCGGTTGGTCGTCCCATTGCTGCGTGAATTTCAGATGCATCCATTGGAATTCGTTCATCGGCCGAAAGTCGTTCCACTAGATCGTTTTGGTCCGAGCCTCGTTCTCGCATCTCCAATGCCGATGCCACTGCGTGAACCTTGATTGCTTCATGCGCCGTCTCGCGACCAACTCCCGATTTGACTGCAGCCACCAAGATCTTGGTCGTCGCCAAAAACGGCAAGTACCGATCCAGTTCGCGCTGAATCACCTGCGGATAGGCTCCGTAGTCCATCAAAACAGTTAAGAACGTTTCCATTTGTCCATCGATTGCCAAGAACGAATCGGGCAATGCAACACGTCTGACAACACTACAGCTCACATCGCCTTCGTTCCACTGATCGCCCAGCAAGCCACCGATCATCGCTACATAGCCTCGCAAAATCACACCGAATCCGTCGATGCGTTCCGCCGAACGCGCATTCATCTTATGAGGCATTGCGGATGAACCAACTTGCCCTGGCTTGAATCCTTCGGTTGCCAACTCTGCACCTGCCATCAGCCTCAGCGTGCGGGCAAAGTTCGCTGGGCCCGATGATAATTGCGCAAGCGCACTGACAACGTCAAAATCTAACGACCGTGGATAAACCTGACCGACCGAATCGAAACAACCACCAAAGTTCAAGCGATCGGCAATTCGCTTATCCAGCTCCGCTAGCTTGCTCGTATCGCCTTGGAAAAGGTCCAGCATGTCTTGCTGGGTTCCGACTGGACCTTTGATACCTCGCAACGGGTAGCGTGAAAGTACATTTTCGATTCGATCAAACGCAACCAACAGTTCTTCGATCACATTGGTGAATCGTTTGCCAACAGTTGTGACTTGAGCGGGCACATTGTGACTACGGCCAGCGATCGCCAGTTCGCTGAACTCAGCGGCTCGCTGCGCCATCAAACTCATCGCTGCCACTGTTCGATCTCGCACCAACTCAAGCGCGGATCGCACCTGCAGTTGCTCTACATTCTCCGTCAAATCGCGAGACGTCATCCCTTTGTGAATGTGTTCGTGCCCTGCCAGGTCGTTGAATTCTTCGATCCGCGCCTTCACGTCGTGGCGGGTCGTGCGTTCACGATCATCGATGCTTTGCAAGTCAATGTTATCGACGACTTTCTTGTAAGCATCAATGACTCCATCTGGAACCTCAACGCCCAAATCTTTCTGGGCTTCCAGTACGGCGATCCACAGCTCTCTTTCCAAGACTACTTTGTTACTGGGTGACCAAATATTGACCATGGCTTCACTGGCGTATCGTGAAGCAAGAACGTTGGGCAGGTCTGACGACACAGCGGGACTCCAAGGCATTGAGTTTGAGACATTGATTCGGGTGCACAACAAGATCCGAAATCGAGTCTTGCCATGGTGTTACAAGTGGAACACGGCAGCTAAAGTCATGGCATGAGCGGTGACGAAAATCAAAGTGGTCCATCTGATGTGAAAGAAGGAGCCAACAGCAAAACAGCCA
>CAYNNP010000374.1:1829-4770 GCA_964398215.1 uncultured Pirellulaceae bacterium
AGCCAACAGCAAAACAGCCACGCCAACTCGCGCAATTATCGCATTGATCGTCGTGAATGCTATGTGGGGTACTTCATTCCCGCTGATGAAGTCCCTGAACATGGAAATTGATCACCATTTTGGGGTCACAGGGGAAGCTGTCGCGTCATCGTGGCTTCGAATCGCGTCGGCAGCCTGGATGATTGGCATTCGATTCGCATTGGCAACGATCCTGTTCGCAGTCGTGTTTCGGCGAATCATTCGTACGCTGGACAAAGCCCATTTTTGGGCCGGCACCCAAATCGGCGGCTTGTTTTGTTGCGGTCTGATATTGCAAGTCATCGGGCTGGGAATGATCCCTGCCTCGCGAAGCGGATTTCTGACGAGCCTCGCTGTGATCTTTACGCCAATCGTAAATGCCGTTTACCAGCGCAAGGCGCCAAGACTGGTTGTCATCGCCGGCGCACTGATCGCTGTTCTGGGGATTTCAGTTTTGACCAGCCTGATCGTATATCAAGACGGCCGTATTATGATTGCCGAGGACGCCGTCGGACGATGGACGCTTGGCGATACACTAACGACGATCGGCGCCTTCATTTTCAGCTTTCAAATCTTGTCCGTTGATCGGCTGGGCAAGAAACTCAACTCGCTCGCGTTCACGCCTAGCATGTTCCTGACAACATCTGTGCTTTCGCTGATCGTCTTTGCTATCGTCCAACCTCAAATTCCAGAGACATCGGAACTCGGTTGGTTGGCGATTTCGATGAATCCCAGCTTTGTCGTTTTGATCGCGCTGTTGGTCGTCTTCGCATCGCTGCTAGCATTTTCTTGGATGAACAAATACCAGCCTGCCGTTTCCGCCGAGCAAGCCGCAGTGGTGTATACAACGGAGCCTTTGTTTGCATCGAGCTGGGCGTTGTTTTTACCAGCATACCTTTCGGTTTGGTGCGGTATCAAATATGCAAACGAAGCTTTTACACTGCCAATGATGGTGGGCGGGGCACTGATTCTGATCGCTAACGTTGTTGTGCTTTGGCCCGAAAAGAAAGCGAATACTGGCGGCACCGTCACTGGCTGATACCGGTTGACGTGAGTAGAGAGCACGCCTGATTGCAAAGGGCTGCCGTGCCAGTGTTTGCTAGCACATGGTACTTTCCCCGGAATTATTTGAATTACCCGCAAGATCGTCATAGATTCACACGATACCGGTTGTACGCGAGATGTCTATTTCAAAGTCTACAAGACTTCGACGCGTTAACCACACGGAAGGTTTGCTGGAATGAGCACTTCGATGAATAGTCACCCACGAAGCACACGAGTATCCAAACTTCTTCTTTTGTCGATGGCCGCAATGGCCATGACGACAACGGGATGTTTCGGAGTTACTGGCGGGATTAACACTGGAATCTTTGGTTTTCCAATTCCTGTCAGTCCGCACTTTCAGCGTAAGCAAGAAGAAAAATTCTGGAAGCACGAGCGATACGAGAAAGTGCCAATCTTGGGCCCGACTACATCTGGCGGTCCGATCGTAGCGTTGGATCCACCAAGTGATGACGAAATCATGCACGCACTCGAAGAGGCTCGTCCAACCGCGGGTGGAATTCCACTGTTGTACGAAACGCAGCGTAACGATGTCCGCATCATCACAGAAAAGATTGCTGACTATGTCGATCCACCACGGTTCATTCCACTGATCGGTCCTGCTCAATTGCACCACGCTCACTACAAGTGCACGATTTACTTTTCCGAGCGGACGACGGTTGGTTACCCTGTTCCCCACACGCTTCATGACCGCGAAGCAATCGAAGTCGTCTACATTGACCACAACCACTTCCACATGGTTGGCGATGTCGAGCCTTACACGACGCCAAACTTGTAATCAGCAGCAAGTATGCAGATCCAATAGCCGTCCCACTTCGGGCGGCTATTTTTTTGCGCGCTCCAAATACTTGCGGTTCCATCCGCCATTCACTTCGATGACTTGACCGTTGATAAAATCATTCGACGGTTTACAAACAAACGCGATTGCCGACGCGACGTCTTCTGCGCTTCCCCACCGCTCACGCAACGACTGGCCTTTCGCGCGTTGGTCCCAATAATCGCCAACTGGCTGGTCTTGCCCCCAAGCCGTTTGGATCCAGCCAGGTGCGATGGTGTTGACGCGGACATTTGGCGCGAGTGTCTGAGCCAATGATTGGGCAAACGACATGACAGCGGCTTTGACTGGGGCGAACATTTGTCCAGCGTCGCCTTCCATTCCAAAGGGAGCTTGGTCCCAGCCGATGAACGTGATGGACGGTGGCAGGGTGAGGGTTTGATCAAGCATTCTTTCGGCAACCAATCGTGACAAAGCAATTGTGCCGATGACATCGACATCAAACAATCGTCTTAGTTTTTCTTGAAAAGAAGCTGTCGTTTTATCGCCGGTCAATACATCCTCGCCAGCGTTGTTGACCCAAGTATCGATGGTACCCAGTGACGACCAACATCGATCACTGAATTCTGAAACACTCGATTCGTCACTCAGGTCAGCGGACAAGCAGACCGCTTCACTGCCTTGTTGCTGGACGGCTTCTAGCGTGGCCATCGCACCGGCCTCGTTTTTGCAGTAGTGGATGACCAGCTTTTTCACGCCGCATCCAGCAAGCTTGATAGCCGTTGATCGACCGATTCCACTGGAGGCACCTGTGACAACAGCATGCGTGCCGTGAAAAGAATTAGGTTCGTTGTTGGTCAAGTTTGAATCCAGCTGCGAGAAGTGAAGCTGTCTATTATTGGGAACGTGACCGCTTTGACAACGGAACAGCCGTTAGGACAAATCAGTTTTTTTATTCGGAGTCATTTGGTAACGCGGCGCGTGAGTTTGGGAGTTGCGCATTTTCATATGGTGTTTGGTTGTAGGCCGGACCGAGAACGCGATACGTGCCGGAACAGCGCAAACGTCTCCATTGTGTCGCTGAAC
>CAYNNP010000375.1:0-4766 GCA_964398215.1 uncultured Pirellulaceae bacterium
CCCACTGGGAGAGTCGGGCTCTCAGGCCCGGAGAGGGCGCGTCAATAAAACTGGTGCTACAAACGAGCGACTGCCACATCAAACCGATTTTCGGTTCCGCGTGAACTCAATCTCTTCCAGTGTGTACAACCGGCCCTTGCCAGCGCCAGGACACACTTCGCAGGTCTCTTTCCAATCGCGTTTTTTGTCCAACGTGCTATCCCAAAATGGCCACGTTCGACATTGGATCGGGCGCCCGTCGTAGACCTTGCACTTTCGTGTTTCGCGATCCAACAAAATGCAATCGCCATCAGAGTATTCGGTCAGGCTATAGCTGCCTCCTACCTCGCGGATGTATTCGGATTTGAAATCATCGATCGACATCTTCAAATTCTCGGCCATCGCCTGAATCTCGCCGTCGTCCACCCAGACGTATCCCGGTTCGCCGCTACAGCAATCGCCACACTGCGTGCACTCGAACCGCAGTCCATCAGCGTACCAAGGCTCTTTCGCGTCGGCAGGCTTTCGTTTCTTTTTCTTTTTGTCAGACATTGCACCGTATAAAAATCTGTCACCATTTACCGCAATCGTAACATTGCGCGTGCGGTATCGCCTACCGGCGTCTGAACGTTTCGCTCGTTGCTACGCCAACGACCAAGCTGCGAAGACCATAACCGCTTTCCGAACACTCGCGTGCGACGCGTTCGATTGCTTGCCGATCACGGAATGTCATCGATCGACCAGTCGCATAAGTCAACAATTTCTCTGCCAGCGTTCTTGAGAATTGGTCACGTCTTTGAATCAGCAAAGCCTTCAAGTCGCGTTCGCTGCGAAACGTTTCGCCGCTTGGTAGCTTTCCAAAACCGTCAACTTTCAGCGCGTTTTTTCCACGACCAGGATAACGTGTGCGGAACCCGCCGATTGGATCAAAGAACTCGAGAGCGAAACCAACGGGATCGATTTTTTGATGGCAGTCAGCGCAAGTCGAATCACTACGATGCTTGTTCAACTGCTCGCGAATCGTTGTTGTACCGCGCGTGTCAGGCTCGAACGGTTCGATGTCCGGTGGAGGCGGGGCGGGCGGCGTGCCAAGAATATTTTCTAACACCCAGACGCCGCGAACGACCGGCGAGGTCTCGATTCCGTTGGCCGTCAACGTCAACACGCTACCCTGACCAAGCAGCCCACCACGACGATGTTCCGGCATGAGAGACACACGCCGAAAATGCTCGCCACGCACTCCGCTGATTCCATAATGCTGAGCCAGCACGTCGTTGCAAAATGTGTAATCGCTATCCAAGAGATTGACAATCGAACCGTTTGTTCTGAGCAAATCACCAAAGAACATTGCTGTTTCTGTCTTGAACAATTCCTCCAATCGATCGCGATAATACGCCTCGAACGCTTTCGGATCGGGAGGCATCGAACCAAGCGTATTGATTCGCAGCCAAGTGTCTGTGAAGTGCTGGACAAAAGCATCCGCTTTGCTGTCTTGCAGCATTCGCAAAACTTGTGCTTTCAACACATTGTCATTGGCCAGTTCGCCGGACGTAGCGGCGGTAGCAAGTTCTTCGTCAGGCAGGCTGCTCCACAGAAAATACGACAATCGAGAGGCGAGTTCGTGTAGCGTGAGCCGTGTGTCCGTGTCCTCGTTGCCTTCATCAAGATACAAGAATCGTGGCGACGTCAGCACGGCAGCAAGCCCTAGTTGGATCGCTCGCGCGTTGCTTTCGCCTTCACGAATTCGATTGTGAACAAAGTCAACATAGTGCTGGACTTCCGCTGGCTTGACTGGTCGCCGGAAAGCACGTGTGGCAAATTTGCGAACCACCGCTTCGATGTCAATTTTGGAAGCGTCGGTTTCGATTCCAAATAACAATCGGTGATTGGCAGGCGGCCACTGATCAACATGCGGTCCTTCGATGTTCATGCCCCAAACACGCATCCGAGGACCGCGATAGACGTCCGAGACAAGTTTGTTGTCAACGTTTTTTGCGAGTCTAGCGACCAGCTCTTTTGCGTCCGGATCGCCCAGCTTCGCTGCATCACGCTGGGTCGTTGTCGCTCGAATGACCTCCGGGTGATGTTGCTCGGCGACTCGACGAATCGTTCCTTTGGAACTCACGCCATTGGTCCAGCTGACAAACGGAATCGCCCCCTTGCGAAGTTGAATTCGTTCGCGGAACACCTTGGGCGTTTCATCGGGCAGGTCCCAAACCTTAATCAACTGACGTTGATCCGCAGCATTCTTGTCCAGCAAAGCCGCATTGGGCGCAATCCACAAAGCCATCTTTAAACGCTGGTTCTTGAAACGATCGAATGCAGAACTGGTATAGCCGTGGTTCAATCGATTCGCAGCTGCCGCTTTCACTTCGACTGTGTACCAACCATCCGCCGGCACTCCGCCTTTCCTGACAAAAGCTGGGACAAAGTTTGCGTGCCGTTCGCTCGGTTGCCCATGGCCAATTTCGACGTACTTATCATCAACAATCAACCGCCAAGTAACTGGCGCTCGCTCGTATGAATTGACACCGTTGAAATCCTTGCCAGTAAAGCTCCACTGCCTAGTCCGCGGTTGCTGAACACCAAAAAACGATGCCGCATCAACAGCCACTTCCGCAACCTCAAGGTACCGCTGAAGCTGATAGTCGCTCAGCGTCAATGCGTTTCCATTGTTGTCAAACCCGTCTTCGGTTGCATCCAGTGGAAAGTCTGACGTGAAGTCAAAAAACTCACGTCGTAGTCCCAGCAGGTCGCGCATCGTATTGATGTACTCGAATCGGTTCAGCCTACGCAACGTGGTACTTGATTTGGAATCTGCTTCGGACAGACTCGACAAGTACGCCGTCAGCGCGGCGACAACAACACGAGTCTCATCCGCTGACGGTCGTTTGCCCGCTGCTTTTGCCGGTGGCATGTCACCACGATTGATCGCATCCAACGCTTCTTCGACAAGTGTCGCCTGGTCGCTTCCTGGAGCGATCCTTTTAGGCAGCAGATCCAGTCGACGGTCGCCCTTTTGTGCCGTCGGTCCATGGCAGCGAAAACAATACTCCTTCAAGTAGCCGCGTACGGATTCGGGAACGTTCCCATGCAAGGCTTCCTGCGCATGAACGTCTGCGGACAACAAAAACGGCAATAGAATCGCTAGTAAAAACGTCCTTGAATTCAGAACACTCACGCCTTTGCCTCCAAGCCGCCAAGCGTTCCCGTTGCCGTCCCAAAGCGATCTACTTCGACCCCAAACCGCTGCAACATGGAAACAAAAAGCTTGCCAGCGGGCGATGCCTGCTTGTGTGCTGTATCACGAAAGTACGACTTGTGTTCGCCGTGTCGGAATCCTCCGCCAGCGAGCAGCAGCGGCAGGTTCTTGTTTGAATGTGAACTGGCATTTCCCATTCCCGAACCAAACAACACCATTGTATTTTCAAGCAACGTTTTTCCATTGGGTTCTTCGACCGATTGCAACTGCGTCAAAAAACGGGCGAACTGCTGCATGTGAAATTGTTCGATCACCGAAAGTTCGGTGATGTACTCGGGGACTTTTCCGTGGTGTGTTAGTTGATGATACCCGCGGCTGATATCGAACCCACCGTAGTTTGCCCCGATATCAGCCAGTGCAAGTGTGATCACACGTGTCGAATCCGTTTGCAACGCCAGGCTCATCAAGTCGTAATACAACGGAACACGATCGATAAAGTTCATTCGGTTTGCCCCGTCAGGCAAACGATAGTCAACCTCGGGTTTGGGTTCATCAAGCCATTGGCTTGACTGAGTCAAACGTTTCTCGACCGCTCGAACCGAACCAAAGTATCGTTCCAGCTTTCGACGATCATCAACCCCGACCTTCCGCTTGAGATATTCAGCGTCCGTTTTGACCAGATCAAGAATACTGGATCGAGCAGCAAGCTCTTTCTGCGTTTTACTGCGTCGTGTTGGATCGGCCTTTTGGAACAAGAGGTTGAAAATTGTTTCCACATTGGCGATAGGCGGTATGGCGACACCTGCGGCGCTCCATGAAATCATATTGTTCGGATCATTCCCACTGGCCATTTGCAGCGAAGGATAGCGTGTTTCAGCACCCACGAGCTGAGCCGCTTTTTGATCGATGCTAATATTTGCTTCCGGCATCCCAGAAGAATTCTTTGAAAGCACGCCTGACAAAAAAGCATGCACACCGCCGTGTCCACCTTTGGCGTTGACACCGTGATCCAGCCCAGAAAAAACTGTAAAGTCATCGCGGAGTGCCTTCAACGGCTGCAAACGCTCGGTCAGTTCGTAGTCGCGACCACCTTTGTCAGGAAAAAACAAATCAGGCACAAACCCAAAGTTCAGTCCAACGCATGCCATTCGCATCGGCGCCACGCCCACCTCCGCAGAGTGCGCCATCGCGTTCAAATACGGCAGTGCCAGCATGGAACCGCCAGCCCCACGCAGAATCGTACGACGGTCAATCGATTTCATACAGCTGCCTCAGCGAGTGCAAATCTTCTGTTTTCTTGCAAGCACATCTGAATGTGAGTTTCAGCAAGAACAATCACCTGAAACAGTATACCTCAATCATCCAAACGCCCTGACTGATAAACCTAACAGGCCGCGAGGCCATGTGTTTTTAAACCAGGGGGCCGACCCAAACCTTGCCGATGGCGTCAGCCAGCGCAAAGGCCGGAGTCGTTTAACCAGCAGCCGTAGGCGCACGCGATCACCTAAGCCAGCACACGCGTGCGCCTACGGCTACCGGTTAAACGGAACAAGGCACGTCGCTGACTAAATCGACAAACTCTTGA
>CAYNNP010000376.1:0-4748 GCA_964398215.1 uncultured Pirellulaceae bacterium
GTCAAAGAAGAGCGATGGTGATCCAAACCAGTGCAAGGCAGGGTGGTGAGGGGTCGTAGAGTTGCCTTGGCTTTTCGTGCTTTGGAGCTTGTTTGGTTGTGTCTGACGCTGTTCTTCTCAGTAAACGGTTGGCTTTTGCAGATCTTTTTGGCAGCAACTTGTCCCGCCAGGGGAATGAAAGCCAGCTGATTTTTTCGATTCATTGATAGGTGCCCATCGAAATCAAACACGATCATGCTAGACTCGGGGATTGGCCGCTGGTCAAAAAGGAGGCCGACGATCCGCGTCGGTTAGGAAGCTTGACATAGAGTGATATTCAGCATGGATTTGATGTCTGACGATTTGGTTGACGCTTTTGGGATTTTGGTCGCCGAAGCAATCGAGCGACTGGTGGATTCGCACGACGAATCGCTCGATAAAAGAGCTTCGTTGCAAAGTGTGGAGACGCCAACGATCAACCGGCTTGAAGATGGTTTCATTTTTCAATTCAAGATCTCTGCCAGCCGGCAACCGGTGCAAAGTGTCAACCTTGTGATCAAGCCGGATGAGGATGGTGACGACGTCGATTTTGAGCATCCTGTTTTTGAAAAAACGCTCCAGGCACAGGGAGTGTGCGAGTGCGATGCAAATAAAAAAGACGGCAGCTGTTGCCATACGCTAGCGGCTGCATGGTGGCTGCAAGAACAGATCAGCCGCTATGGCGCGAGTTCTGTTCTGGAAATGCTCAGCGACCTAGAGTCTGATCCAGTGGCAGCCGGCCGAGAATTGGTCCAGAAAGTTCTTGCGATTGCCGATCATGCTGCCAAGCCTGTGCTGGCACCGCCGACACGCATTCAGTGGCGAATTGCAATGGGCAATTCTCGCTACCACAGCCCGATCACCATCACGGCGTACGAGCAGCGACCTCGCAAAAGTGGCAAGGGTTGGACCAAAGGACGGCAAGTTCCCACATTCGAATTGGCGAATCGCGATTTTAGTAGCTCGCCGGTGGATGGTGAAATTGCCGGAATGGCGATGAACCCGTCGTACTCGTTTGACGATGATCATTTTACGGAGTTCTTGGCGCTCAAGCGTTTGGTGGGTCACCCGAATGTTGCTTGGGATGACGGCGAAGCGAGCAATGTTTCCGTCTTCAACGCACAGCTAGTGCTGTCTTTGCAACCGGCACAACAGGAAAGCGAAGAGCCGCCTGAGCCAGGCCAGGAACAAGAAGCCTACTTTCGGCCGGCCTTGGAAATCGCTGACGTGGAAATCGATCTCTCCGAGTGCATGGTGCTGAAGGGGCAAACGAATCCGGTCCAACCAATCATCGTTGTCGCGGATTCCAAATACAACCGCATCATTCTTTGTGACTTGCAAGACGTCCGATCGGCAAAGCTGATTGAATACTTGTTGAAGTCTGATTTGCATGATGTTTTGCTCGATCGCGAAACGGCGGGCCGAATGTCGGTCGGCAGTGCCCGAGTCGATTCATTGGTGCGAGTGAACTTGCCTGAGCAACTTGCAGGGCCGATCCAACCTGCGAATGCAGAACTCGTTTTCGAACTGCGGCCGCGGCCGGGTGCGGGGCTTTCTGTTGCTTTGGTAATGCATGACGATCGTTTTCGCGAAGTCCTCACGCCTGGTTATGCGCCAGGTATCGTGCCCTGTTTTACCGACGCAGGCCCAGTGCGACTTGAGCGGAATCTGAGCGAGGAACAACAGCGTGCCGATAAGGTTGTCGAGAAATTCGAGCTTACGAAGCTCTCGCACGACGATGCGTACAAGTGGGTAGTTGAAACCGACAACGGAGCACTCGATCTGCTGGCTAGGCTTTACGATGGCGGAGAAGAAACGCCGCGTGTGATTTGGCCCGAAGGTGAAACACTCCGCGTTCGTGGTGAAATCACTCCTGGCGCATTGCGCGTACAAATCGATGATCGTAAAGATTGGTTCGGCTTGAACGGTGTCGTTTCACTTGATGGAAAAGACGTCAAGCTTTCGGATTTGCTGGCAGCGGTGCGAGACCAAAGGGCGCTTGTGCAAGTTGGTGATCGAGAATTTGCCAAGATCAGCGATGCGTTTCGAAAGCGACTTCAACAGTTGGGGGATGCGGTTGTCAATGAGCGCGGGAGCCTGCGAGTTGCCGATGCGGCTGTGCCTGCAGTTCAGGATCTGATTGGGGAAGACGTTTCGCTCGAAGCCACAGCCCGGTGGCACAAGTCAATCGAGCAACTGGAGTCGCTGGCTGATTGGACGCCGGAAAAGCCCGAGACCTTGGAAGCCACCTTGCGTGACTATCAACTTGAAGGCTACCAGTGGTTGGCGAGGCTCAGTCGCTGGGGTGTTGGAGGTGTACTGGCCGACGATATGGGACTTGGAAAAACAGTACAGACTTTGGGTGTCTTGGTTGATCGCGCCGTTGATGGCCCGGCTTTGGTGATCGCACCGACCAGTGTGGGTGATAACTGGGTTCGCGAAACGGAACGCTTCGCACCGGAACTGACCGCGAAACTGTATCGAGACAGCGACCGTGATGCGCTGATCCAATCCGCTGGCCCCGGCGATTTGATCATCGCAAGCTACCAACTCGTGCAACGCGATGCAAAACGCTTCACGTCTCGTTCCTGGGGAACACTGGTACTGGACGAAGCTCAATTTATCAAAAATTCACAAACGAAAACTTCGCAAGCGATTCGTAAGATCGAAGCGGAGTGGCGAATTGGGCTCTCCGGTACTCCATTGGAAAATCACCTGGGTGAACTTTGGAGCCTGTTTCGAACCTTGAGCCCCGGATTGCTAGGATCATGGGAGCGATTCCGAAAGAAATTTGCTGAACCCATCGAGAAAATGAAAGACGACGAACGTCGTTTGTCTCTGGCCCGGTTGGTTCGTCCATTCATCTTGCGCCGGACGAAAGACAAGGTCTTGAGCGAGTTGCCACCGCGCACGGAAATCACCGTTCAGGCAGTCATGAGTGCTGAGGAGGAGCGGCGATATCAAGAAGCACGTTTGGCAGCTGTCGCAGAACTCAGCGGCGCGGTCGAAGAAGGTAAGGCTGGTCAACAGCGAATGAAAACGCTTGCATGGCTCACGAAACTCCGACAGCTTGCCTGCCATCCCCGATTGGTCGATCCAACTTGGTCCAAAGGTTCTGCAAAGCTGGACTTGTTCCTGTCGCTGGTAGATGAACTTCGCGAAGGCGATCACCGAGCACTTGTGTTCAGCCAGTTTGTTAAACACTTGACCGTCATTCGAAACGCGCTTGACGAAAAAGGGATTACCTATCAGTACCTGGACGGTTCAACGCCAGCCAAAGAACGGGCTCGACGAGTGGACGCGTTCCAAGCTGGCGAAGGCGAGCTGTTCTTGATTTCGTTGAAAGCGGGCGGAACAGGTTTGAATCTCACAGCAGCCGATTATGTATTGCACCTGGACCCATGGTGGAATCCAGCAGTCGAAGATCAGGCGACCGACCGGGCGCACCGAATCGGCCAAGAACGACCGGTTACGGTTTATCGGTTGGTTGCAAAAGGCACGATCGAGGAACAAATCCTGGAGATGCACGCTGACAAGCGAGAACTCGTTTCGGGAGTATTGGAAGGTACCGATACCGCAGGTCGTGTGAATACGGACGAACTAATCAAGATGATCCGCCAAGGTGCCACCGAGTCTTAGGGCTCAAATGCTTTCAGCACCACGCCGTCTGCCAGTCCGTCGTGATTTCCAGTCCAGTCGCAGGGCGGACGGACTTCTTTCGGAATCGGACGAACCTTGTCCTGTGAAGTGTTGTCTTGGCAAGAATGGAAATCCTTTCTCTTAGCGAACCGATCACTGAAATTCGCTTCCTGAATGCAGGACGTAGGCCGGGCGGATTTTATGTTGATCGCCTTCCGGTTCAAATCGCAAAAACCAGTGGGCTGCCCGAAGGGGTTGCTGCCATAATCGCCACCGCAGACTTGCAGGGTCGGGAGACGTTTGCCGAGTCGAAGGGTCATCCGATTCGCTTGCTGGGCGAGGTGTTACCTGAGTACATCGCAACCGAAGTGTTGCCCACATTGAACTTGCCCTGTGGGCGAATCGGTGTTGTGCTTGCTGGTGATTTTTATACGGTCCCAGCACTTGATAAACGCGGCGGGACAGGTGACGTCACTGAAGTCTGGCGCGCGTTTGGGTTTCAGTTTGACTGGGCTGTCGGCGTCGCTGGCAATCACGATTCCTTCGACGAAAGGCCTTCACCAATTCATCAACCGTCTCATAACGCGAAAGTGCTGGACGAGCAACATGTCGAATTTGATCGCATCAAGTTTGCCGGTGTCGGTGGGATCATTGGAAACCCGAAACGCCATTGCCGACGTACATTGGAAGACTACTGCAACGCGATCGAAAGCACGCTTGCATTGCCAACGGATGTGCTTGTGATCCACGATGGTCCCGATGCGCCAGACGGCAGTGGAAAAGGATCGCCTGTCGTTCGCGAATTGCTGGAAATGTTGCCGAAGACATTGGTCATTCGAGGCCATGCACATTGGAAAAAACCGCTTGCAGAACTCAAAAACGGAACCCAGATCATGAATGTAGATTCGCGCTGCGTGATATTGGTCAATGCGGATTCGTAAAACTCGGATGCACCAGAGTTCATGTTGGCGGTTGCTTTAGATTTCGATTACTAATCGGAGTCGATTTCAAGCTGAAGTCCGGCGCGTATTAAGCTGGCACGCGGCGTTTTCAAATGATTCGCTTGGGCACTGGAAACTCAAGTGTGAATT
>CAYNNP010000377.1:0-4723 GCA_964398215.1 uncultured Pirellulaceae bacterium
ACTTCTTTCCCGCCGGAGGCGTTTCAGCGGCCGAGGAAGACTTTGATCCACTGGCCGCAAACGCCGCGCTACCAAACGCCGCGTACGTCAAAAGCTCTCGTCGCCCAACGGATTTCGATGTCACGATGTCTTCCTTCTATGTATTGGTGCAAATGATCCCTGCGTGATTAGACACAAAATTTCGCCAAGTTGCGATTTCAAGGCCAGGTTTCTATTCGATTCGGTCTGTAGGCCTCACGATCATCCGCCACACATCGAGTCGATCTCAGACGCTTTGTGCCCGTTTTCCAAAGCGTTTGGCGGTTTGTCTCCGTCGAAGACTGAGAATCCGATCCCGGCGGCTTGCAACGGCTGTGTACAGATCCGCTGGATTCGCGAAACAAGGTTGTTGCTCAAGGACATCGCGTCGCGCTTCTTTCGCCGCCGAACACCTTTGGCGAAAGTCACTGAAGATTTGAACTTCACCATCCGGCCAGCGACTATCACTCTCGGCCAAATAGTGATAGTCCGAATACTGCCCCGTTGGTTGCATCTTCACGATCTGTGACGCTGCGAGCTGCATCATCTTTGCTGGTGCGCGGTAGCACACAAATCCAGATTTTCGTCCCATCGTCTCCGCATCGCGAAGCCGTTGCGCATCGCACGTCCACAACCAAAAATCGTTGGCGTAGTCACGTGAGAAATCACCTCGCGTGCAAAGTTTATCCTCTTCAACTTTTTTGTCCAAACCAAACGTCAACCACCGAACTGTCTGATGCGATGGGCCAAGATGGATCAGTCGTTGACGTAATTTCTGCAGCGTCTTCTCTTTAGGCTGATTGTCTTCTGCCCGCATCAATAGGATTGGATCCGAACGTTCGGAACCAAAGGGAGTGGGAACGATGTGCGAACCGTATATCAGCACAACCGTGTTTGGTTGACGCTGATACGAAAGTCCCCACATCAATCGTGCAAGTAATCGAGCACCCTGTGGATCGCTCAGGATGTGCCAGGTTTCGTGAAAGTAGTTCGTCGCGTAGGCAACTTTCGTATCAGGTCTCAGCGTGATAACGCGCAACGTCGATCCACCAAGTCGCAAGACTCGCAAGTGCATCTTCATGCGATCATCGATCTGCGCCCGCCGCCCAGGCCGCTGCATTCTTGCACCTGGACGCGTCAATCGGTCAGTTGGAACATTCGCTGTCATGTTGCACAGGACACAACAAAACAACGAAGGTTCAGTGAAATCGTTCGGGCATTCAATCAATTTGCTTATCAAGATCGCAGACCTAGTTGTACAATGAAATTGCTTGTACTCGATGGCACGACAATCGCTGAAATGCTCGATCAAGATCGGGATCGCTAGCGTCGTGGTGAATTTCAATAACTCAATGACGTTACCACAGGACCGGATCGAGATGACTATAACGCAAATCGGATTTCGGAATCGATCATTCATTCCGGCTATGACTGCAGTGCTCGCGATTTTCGCCTGCACCTACGACACGGCGGTTGCGGCAGAGAGTGAGGCGGAATTTTGGCTTCGTTATGCTGAGTCAGCATGCAACGAAATCAAGAATGAGAACGCGGCGGACCGTGCTTTCAATCGGCTGCACGCCATTAACATTCAGTGGGGTGACGTTGCGAATGCAGAGAAGATCACGCTGCGAATCAAGAATCCTGAAGAACGCGTAAAGGCCTACATTGTGATCGCAAAACACTATGCCGAATCAGGAAGCCTGGACGATTGCAAACGTGTTTTGAATCAAGCGGGACCGGCACACAGAAAAGCAGTAGAGGTTTCTGAGAGGGTGTTCGCAGCCTCTCGTTCTTTGTTCTCTCGCAACTCGACGGCCCCACGTAGCAGGTCTTTGGCACCTAGCTCGACCGACTTTTTTCAAGAAACGGGCTGTCCAAAAAACCCGTGAATGAGAGAGGCGACGGTGGGATTCGAACCCACGAATAAAGGATTTGCAATCCTTCGCCTTAGCCACTTGGCCACGTCGCCTTTTCTGAACAGGCAAATTAGGGAAAGACGATCGTGTCGTCAAGATCCTAAAGATGCGCCCATTCGTTAGACTTTCCGAAGTATCGGACCACCGATTGCGAAATCTTAGTAAAAGACCGAATACGCTGGAAAATGGTTCGCAAGTTCTTGTCCATGATCCAACTTGCCCAAATTTTCAAAGCTGCCCCTAAATAACCAAACAAAAACCATGCAGCCAACTCTGGAAGGCTTTCCCCTTGTTGTCCCAATCCAAATCCAATGGGGCGACCTGGACGCCTATGGACACGTGAATAATGTCGTGTATTTGCGTTGGTTTGAGCATGCCAGGTGCGTCTATGGCCAAAAAGTAGGCGTCGAGGTCGTTTCCCGAGAAAAAGGCATCGGGGCATTGGTGGCATCAGTGAACTGCAAATATCTCCGCCAAATTTCTTTCCCAGGAAATATCTTGGCTGGAATTCGGGTCAGCCGTCTATCAATCGGCAGCGTCTCACTCGAATGCACCATCGCCGATGCCCAAACCAAAGTCCCCGTCGCCGAGGCTTCTTGCGATGCAGTTCTGTACGACTATTCGATCGGCCAGCCGGTACCAGTTCCCGACAAAATCCGACTCGCCGTTCAGCAATTGGAAGGCCGAGAGTTTACTCTGTAACCACAAGCCCCAGGGTAAATCACTTTTTCAAAGTAGGTTGGGCATTCCTGCCCGACTGAATTTAAAAACGCTTTGAATCGGGCAAGAATGACCAATCTACGAACGACTCAGATTGAAAAAGTGATTTGCCCTCCCACAAGCCCCTCCCTGCGACTCGACAATTCACCCTTGCTCGGCAAGCAGACTTAAACGCGCCGAAATAAAGCACCGAAGGATTCTTGATGAACCAATCGATTTCACAACTAAGAATTAGCTACTCATCGATTCTATGTTTCGTGTTTTTTCTCTGCGTCATTGGCGTCCAACGCACGCGCATTCAGGCAGAGCGTCCACCGAACGTGCTGTTGATTTGCGTAGACGATTTGCGACCCGAGCTAAAGTGTTACGGCGCGTCTTATATTCATTCACCGAACATTGATGCCCTTGCTGACAAGAGTAGGTTGTTTACCAAGCACTATGTGCAAGCGCCCACCTGCGGCGCATCACGTTACGCATTACTGACCGGCCTCTATCCCAAATCTGGTGGCAACAACGCTCTATTCGCGCGTGCCAGTCGGTTGGCCAAAAAACCCGACTCTGTCTCACCCAGCATGCCAGCTTGGTTCCGCAAGCATGGATACACAACGGTCTCCGTTGGCAAAGTCTCCCATCACCCAGGTGGCCGCGGTGGAGATCGTTGGAATAGCGACGGTACGATCGAAATGCCAAATTCATGGGATCGACATTTGTTGCCAGCAGGACCTTGGCAAGATCCGCGCGGCTGGATGCACGGTTTGGCCAACGGCGAAATCCGAAACGACAAACAGAAACTTGGCGGTGGCGTAGAGATGGATGTTTTTCAGTCCAAAGATGGAGGCGATGAAATCTATCCCGATGGTCTTTCAATCAATGAATCGCTACGACAGATGGAACTGTTGGCCACTGACGACAAACCATTTTTTCTTGCGGTCGGAATACTTCGCCCTCACCTTCCGTTTGGCGCCCCGGCAAAGTACATGGAACCGTACCGCGATGCAGTGCTTCCATCGACACCACACCCGAAAAAACCTAGCGGACGAACAACCTGGCATGGCTCGGGCGAGTTCATGAAGTACGACCGATTTGGGAAAAACCCCAACAAGGACCCTGAATTCGCTATCGAAGTCCGCAAACACTATGCAGCCTGTGTGAGCTACGCCGATGCCCAAGTCGGTCGCCTGATCTCAAAGCTCAACGAAGTTGGCATGAACGACAACACAATCATTGTGCTCTGGGGAGACCACGGCTGGCACCTTGGCGAACATTCCGTATGGGGTAAACACACTCTGTTCGAAGAGTCGTTGCGTTCGCCGTTGCTCGTTTCATACCCTGGCATGCCGAACCCAGGCCAAGCATCGGATTCGATCGTCGAAACCTTGGACATATTCCCAACGCTCTGCGAATTAGCCGGTTTGCCCGAACCAAAGTTCGTCACTGGCCAGTCGCTCAAACCAATCTTGAAAGACGCAAGTTCGCAAGGACATACAGCGATTGCGATCCGCGGGGCAAACACGACGATCCGCACCATGTCACATCGCGCGATTCTTCACAAAGGTGGCCATATAGAGCTGTACAACCACAAGTCTCCCGCAAAAGAATCGGTCAATATCGCGGATCAAAATCCCAGCCTAGCAAAAGAGCTTGTTGCAGAAATGAAACGTCGACTCAGCCTTTGAAACTAGAACCGCAACATCGCTGTCAAAACCTGGCGACAATCCAACGAACAGGAACAGATTCGCTTGCGCAACAAATCGTAACGTACTCGTATCCCAATGACGCAAACTCTGTTCAGATACAAAGATCATGTGACAACGAAAGGCTTTCGTCGATATTAGCATTTCCAGGCTCAAGTGATTTGCAAGTCGTCAACTGACACCAGGAGACATCTGCCATGACGCTCTCAAAAAGCCTGCCAGTCTTAAGCCTCTTGCTACCAGCATCAAATTGCCCATATGCCATCGTTGAAAACAGGCCGGTGATCAGGGAGGTTGTCAAAAAGGATAGCTTTATATTCATGTGTCGTGCGAGATGATTGAGAGTGATCGAGCCGAATTGGCCCATGTTTAGAG
>CAYNNP010000378.1:0-4715 GCA_964398215.1 uncultured Pirellulaceae bacterium
ATTTGCGTTAAAGTCGAACGCCATAAAAACGGCGGCTATCGCCTTGTCGCTCATAAAACAAAAGCTCGCGTACCGGTGCATTCACTCGTAAATCAGAAGTTCTGCTTCTTGGCGATTCTGTTCGAACAAACCGGGTTCTGTTGGGATGAGTTTCGAAAGTCGGATCGCTTCATCGTACGATTCCTTGGCCGCATCCATTTGATTGAGTTTTGCCTGGGACATTGCGATCATCAATGTGTTGGTTGCGGACAGACCTTTGTTTAGTCTTGTTGAAAGGCGGAATCGTTTGATGGCATCGGCGTATTCTCCTGTCCCATAAAGCGCGAATGCATGTGTTCCGATGTAACGTGCTTTGTCCGGGCTAATTTCCAGAGCCCGTTTGCACAGCTCCAATGCTCGTTGAGGATCAAGCAAGCTTTCGTCGGGGCAGGTAAGTAAAAACCAGGCGAGCGCGTCTAGGAAATTGCCTTCCAAGTGTTTGAAAGCCGGCTGCTCTTTGAACAAATCACCCATGGAAACAGCTTGTTCGTAGGCCGCGAGTGCTGCTGGAAAATCAAGTTGTTCTATCGCCAATGCGTCACCAAGTTGAAGATATGCAAACAAAACGCGACTGTTTCGAAATGCCTCATTTTTGCGCTGGTCGTAGAGTCGTTTGGCGATGTCCAGTGAACGGTCCAACACCTTTACAGCTTCCGACGGTTCGCCATCAAAACAAAGAACATGCCCCAACTTGCTGCTATGTGAAATCAGCTGCGTAGCATAGGTCGAAGAATCAGGGTCCTTCTCCAGCAACTCCTCGTCCAATTGAATCGCGTTGGAAAACGCTTCAATGGAATCTTCGATTTGCCGCAAGTCATAAATGACTTCACCAAGGTAAAACCAGGTTTTGGCAAGTCGGCTTAAACGACTCAGGCTATCGGGTTTGGCTGCAACTTCCGCTTCGTACAACTTGATCTTGGCTCGATACAGTTTGGCGACTTGTTCCAAGTCTTCGTTGCGTTTGGCCAACGAAACCAAATAGGCAAGTGCATTCAGTTTCCTGCGATTTGAGAAGTCCATTTTCAAGATCTGGTCGATACTAAAATTCTCAACCCGTTTTTCAGATTCGGCGATAATCGTTTCTGATTCTTCAAGCTTGCTTTCGTCTTTCGATTCGGCAAGCAAAGAACCGAGGTCGCGCAGGCTGATTGCCAAGCGAATTTCGTCCTCAACGGTTCCTTGTTCAACAAATTCGCGCTGCAGCGCCAGTTTCTGCCGCAAACGAACTTCACCCTCTCCCTTTTCGCCTTGCGCAACCAGTGTCGCTGCAAGATCACCCAGTTCCGCCACGAGGAAACGTCTGTAGCTGCGATTGCCGGGAAACAAAGCGACCAGGATTTCTCTTTGCTGAACCGCTTCTTGGTATGCCTTTAATTGGTCTTGGTATCTTTTTTGCGAACCCGCGAAACTCCCTGCTTGGTTAAGGACTTGTGCAAACCGATCACGATGTCGGGGAGTGGCGGGAAAGTCCTCGGTCAATTTCCGATATGCGCGGACAGCTTTTTCCTCGTATTTGGCCATCGCATCCAATCGCGATTCTTTGCGAAGATGTTTAACCATTTGCAGACAGCTATTGGCAAAACTGGCCCGTTTACTTTCGTCATTCGGATCATCGGCCACTACTTTTTCCAGCAGCTCTACCGCTGTTTGTCGGCACTTTTCCGACTTTCCGTTTTGGCCAATAGACGCCAGATAGATTGAATAGTTGTTTAGCACACGCGCGAGATCTTTCTTGTAACCAATCGTTTTGTGTTTTTTTGCAAGCTCTTCAAGGGCCGAGATCGCCGACTCATACTGTGCAAGAACTTCATCAGGATTGGACAGAGCCCGGCCAAGATCCGCTTTGGCCGCTGCGTACTTGGCGGCCATTTTTCCAGATTCAGGATTCTCTTCAAGCAATTGTTTTCTGATCGCCAAGCATTTTCGCTGATGAACAGTTGCTATTTCTCGATCGGAATGATCGAGCAGGAAATTAGCAAAACCGGCATACGCATTGGCGGTTGATTGCTGCCAGGCTTGGCGATCAGGAGCACGATCCTTGATTTTTTCGTAGTCTTCAATCGCGGCTTCGAACGCTTTGCGAGCTTCCTTGCTTTTGCCCAGCGCGAATTGGATTCGAGCGACTTGGTAATGCGCGTTGGCAACTTGCATCGCAATGCGGGGATTGTTTGGATTGCGCTGTCGAAAGCGTTGAAAGAAAACAAGCGCGTCGTCCAAAACGTCGGCGCGCAACTGCTTTGCTTGTGGGACATCGGCCAGGGTGTCGGAGCCAAGGTGTCCCAAGACACGATCGACCGACTCGAGCGCATCGCTTAAGTCGGCTTCGGATGCTTTGCGAGCGATTTCCGCTTCACGCCAGTGCCAGGTGATTCCCGCAATTCCACCAACCACCGAAATCGCCAACGTGCACAACAACGCTGCAATGGCAGGTCGCCGACGACTCCACTTCCAAGCCTTACCAACAACACCAATTCGTCGCGCGCGAACCGGTTCACCGGCAAGCCAGCGGCGCAAGTCATCGCCGAACTCTTGCATGTTTTTGTAACGACCCGCAGGCTCTCGATTGATCGCCTTCATGCAAACGGTTTCGAGGTCGCGTGGAATTCGAGTTCGAAAACGCGACGGCGGCAGCGGGTCTTCGTTAATGACTTGCTGAATTAGCATCGAGACATTGCCGCGAAACGGAACTTCACCGCACAACAGTTTGTACAGGATCACGCCGAGACTGTAGACGTCGGACTGAATTCCGATCGATGCCAAATCTCCTCGCGCTTGTTCCGGGCTCATATAGGCGGGCGTGCCGATCGCCTGGCCTTCGATGGTTACCGTCACATCGGATTGGTCTCGACGAGCCAATCCAAAGTCCATTACCCGTGGTTGCAAAATCACAGTTTCATTTGCCATCATGATGTTGGATGGCTTCAAGTCGCGATGGATGACGCCGCGATCATGCGCGTGCCCAACGGCGACTGCGATTTGAGACACGATCTGGGCAGCATCAGTGAATTCAAAGTCGGGAGTCGTTGATGCAAGGTTTGAAAGTGTTTGACCGTCAACAAATTCACTGACAATATACGGCGTGCCCTCATGCCGCCCCGTATCGAATATTCGGACAATGCCGGCGTGGTCAAGCTGAGCGGCATTTCGCGATTCGCGCAAGAAGCGTTCACTTTCTTCTGGCGTCAAAAAATGATTGGAGCGAGGGATTTTTACTGCTACGTCTCGGTCCAGTTTTGGATCTTGTGCACGGTATACAAAGCCAAAAGCACCTTGGCCAACTCGTTCAGCAAGTTCGTATCGCCCGATTCGAATCGCTTGTCCGCATTGATCGCAAGCGGTCTTTCCTTCGTCTCGTCCAACAACCGTAGAATTGCAATTGAAGCATTTCCAATTCGCCGAAGTGGGACGATCGTGGACTGTGTCAGAGCCCGTAAATTCCAGC
The DNA here is from genome assembly GCA_964398215.1 of uncultured Pirellulaceae bacterium. GTDB lineage: Bacteria > Planctomycetota > Planctomycetia > Pirellulales > Pirellulaceae > CAYNNP01. Next base: position 3,482 of record CAYNNP010000378.1, read on the forward strand.
TGGAACATCATCGCGATTTGATGAGTTAGATGCGGGAACCGTTGGCAATAGGTTTGTGCATTCAGCGAATGTCGATCTGGATGAAACGAGTACTCGGTCCGAATCAGCTCCAATATGACCAAGTCGTCCTGGGCAAGCTGCGGAAACTCCGAGGTATAGTTTTCGACTTGAGTATCAATGTCGCGTTGAATACGATTCTGCAAATCGATACAGGCTAGGTCTGTCAGCAATTCTGTGTTGTTTCTTGCCTCTTTGGGAATCGCTTCCGAAAATTCAGCGACAACGCCAGATTCCCAAGCACTCTCGAACGCCTTTAGTGCCAAGTCGACTTGGTGGTTGGATTCGTTCATCAGCAGCTCCATCGCCCCGTTTTAGCGCCACGAAAATCCGATGACATGGAATTGTTTAAAGAAAAGTGTAACATGAGCCCATGGACGATCTGGAAAGACTTAGCCAAATTGAAACTCTTTGGTCCATCGTGCATCAAGCACATGAGTCGGACGAGGAAATGGCGCGCGAAGCGCAGCGGAAACTGCTGAAGCAGTATGGGAATGCTATTCAGCGTTACCTGAGTGCAAAGATTCGTGATCCGTCTGCCGTTGATGATATCTATCAGGACTTTGCGATCAAGTTTGTTCGAGGCGATTTTCATAAGGCTTCCCCAGAGATTGGGCGTTTTCGTACGTTCATTCGTACCGTCCTGTATCGGCAGATCGCCGATTTTTACCGGACCCGAAAACGGCGAGGGGACGTTCAGCTGGATGCCAAGTTGTTCGAGCCGACTGGGGAAAATGATGATTCAACAAGGGACGAGCAGTTCGTTCAGGTTTGGCGCGATGAGATGCTGAAAAAAGCCTGGGATGCGTTGTATGATCTGGAAGTCGCATCGGGCAAGGCATGGTATTCGGTTCTTCAAACACGAGTGAAAAATCCTCAGATGCGGTCAGCTGATTTGGCCAACGCGATAAGTGAGCAACTGGACAAACCGATTTCGTCAGCGAATGTCCGTGTGCTTTTGCATCGTGCTCGGGAAAAATTTTCATTCTTGTTGATCGAAACCATTTCCAATTCACTCGAATCCAATTCAGTAGATCAGATCGAAGAAGAGCTTGCCGACCTGCAGTTGCTTGAATACTGCCAAGCAGCCTTGGCTCAATTTCGAAAACAACAGCAGGACCAAAGCGATTCAGCCTGACGTGCAAGTTTTGAAGTTGCGTTTTTTCATGTGGTGTTT
>CAYNNP010000379.1:0-4706 GCA_964398215.1 uncultured Pirellulaceae bacterium
CTGGTCCGTGGCAAACGAAGCACTTGTTGGACAAAATCGGCAGTACGTCAGTCGCAAAATCGACTTCGTCCCCCATGCATGAAGCACTGGGAAAGCAAGTGACAGCGGCGGTCAACGTGAACAGGAGTCGGTACATGACGCTCATTGTATCACGCTTGAGAGCAACGTTCGGACGTTACTCGGATACGTTCTTGCTCAGCTTTCGTTTTACTCGGCGGCCGAATTGAACTAGATTTTTGCGAAAGAGCGGAAGGCTGCGATCTGGGACAACTTCAAGATCTACCAACGGAACCTCGGTGGCTCTCCATCGTGATTTGTATTGCTCGTCGCCGCGCATGAAATCGAAAATTTGACGCTGTGCTTGGTGGGTGGCTCGCATCGCTGCGGTCATGAGGCAGCGGCCGATTTCATGATCAAAGTATTCGGGGTCAATTCCAGTTTGGTAACCGTAGGATGCGTTTGGTGTTTGGAAGCTAAAATCGACGGCAACCGGTTCGCCATGGTGCTCGATCCACAACAATCGAATTTGGTCTTTGGCAAATAGTCGCGTTGCAGCCACGTTTAAAAATTCGGTGAAGTGCTGGACCGAAAAACAGCCGACTTCTCCGGCTTGAACCCATCGCTTTTGGTGTAGACGTTCCAGATGCTGCATTGCAAACTTGAGTGACGGTCCATCGTGGGCAAGCTTGACTTGAAAGTCATCGTTTTCCAACACACGTTTGGTGACGCGGCGCACATTGCGGCGCTGAGATTTGGAGAGGCTTGCAACATATTCATCCCAAGACTCTGGCATAGCAACTTGCCAGCACGAATAGTCTTGTTTGGTATTCACATGGCAATTCTCGCGAGCCATCGCTTCGCCGAATCGCGCCACTGATTTGTCAGACTGAGCGATGCCTTGCAGACAGATAAGGTCCCATCCCAACCAATCATCGCTTTCGGCATCAAGGTTATCAGGATCCGGCAAGGCGCAACGGCTGCTATGCCCAAGCAACCAATTGGCAACTGCATCGACAAAAGAATCTTCGCTACCAGGTTCGATTAGAAATGTGCTGTAGTCGGTGCACGTTTGACCATCGCCCAGAAAGCGAATCATGTCGCCACGAACCCAATGTTGGTTGCGATAAAACGGCGCGATGCCGATGACCTGCTGATCTTCGTTCCTGCCGACCAGCAACATCAACGAGCCCTGTGTGAGCATCGTTTCTGACCACGAATACAGCCACTCCCAACTCTGCGTTGGCAGCGCACCAGCGAGGCGATTCCATGTGCTCCGTAGCTCCGCAAATTGCGAGAGCGTGGTGGCGTGCTCGATTTGTATCATTGAACGGTATCGTTGGAGTTTTCGAGAACTCTACAACGCCCGGAACCTAGCCCGCAGATTCTCCCGTGGAGGCCTGTATCATCCAGGCTGGAGAAGTGAGAATGAGCAGTTAATGACGGTTATGCAGTCGCGCGCATTAAAAAACGCCCCACCAAATGGCAGGGCGTCTGGGTCGTGATCGTGCCAGCGAGGATTTACTCGCGTGGGCGAATTGCCCCTGTCAGACCGCTGTAGTCAACGCGATCGGTCGTATGCCAAAGAGGCTGACCAAGTTCAACTCGTTTGCGGAGGACTTCAATTTTTTCAGCGCTACCAGCGGGAGCATCTGTTGGGATAAAGGAATCATCCAAATTCGGTACGAAATCTTCATCGTGACCGTATCGGAGAATCGCTTCAAACACGTTCTTGCATCGACTCATGTGTTGTCTTTTACCTTACACTCTTCGTCGCTAACTTTTTCACGATCCATTTGTCGAAGTCAGCTTGGGAGGCGTTACCGCGTGGCGAATCCAGTGCGTTGCGATTTTGTTCCGGGTGATTATTCACGGCAGAGGGGCAGAGTCAAGAAATTTGTGTTAACAATCTTCAACATTAAAGATTTGGCGTTGAGCAAAAGTTGGTCTCACGTTTTATAAACCACCGACAGCGCTTACCTCGCCTTGGACCAAATGCCCAGCAAGGGGAGAATGCCAAACATAGATGGGTGATTTTGGTTTGTATCGGGATGAATGGTGCACAATCAGCGATTTGCCCTGTCCGCCACCTGTGATCAACGGTGGGCTCGATTAAAAAACTCCAACAGTTTCTCGATTTTTACTCAGGTCATGGACACCATGTGGATTCAACGTACCGTTTCTTTGCAATCCGCTCGCCGTGGATTTCATTTGATCACCCAAGACGTCTTGGAAGCTGTTCCGGAAATTGCAGAGCTGAAAGTCGGCATGCTGCAGGTCTTTATCCAGCACACCAGCGCGTCGTTGACGATCAATGAGAACGCGGACCCTGATGTCCGAGTCGATTTTGAAACGGCAATGAATCATGCAGTTCCAGAATCTCTCCCCTATATCCACACGATTGAGGGGCCGGATGACATGCCAGCTCACGTCAAAGCATCAATGATGGGCTCCAGTGTCTTGATTCCACTTGGCAATGGCCGCCCGCAATTGGGAACTTGGCAGGGTATTTACCTTTGCGAGCATCGCGATCGAGGCGGAAGTCGGCGGATTGTGATCACGGCTTGGGGTGAGGCATAAATTTCCATTGCCACGGTCGTGGGAAACATTCAAACTGCGAATCACTGAATTGATTCAAATTCCAGCAAGGATGTTGCGATGTTTGCGTTGAATACCAGATGGGTCCGCCTGCTATTGGCTTTGGTATGTGGCTTAGCCTCCTCAGCGGCCCGAGCCGAATATCGTGACCTGAATGCGATTGAGTTGCAGGGATTGAATGCAAAAGCTGCATCCCAGCTGCGTACGGAATTGGCGGAGCAAGTTGAGATTGTCGAGGCAATGCACCCGATGATCAGTACACAAACGTTTCGATTTCGTGTTTTGGATGCAATCAAGCGTGGCCTGCAATCCAGCGGTTATTTGGACGGCACGGTTGAACCGATTCCTGACGCCAAAGCAGAGGACCGGTTCGTTCTACAAATCCGGCTCGGACAGAGATTTAACTGGGGCCAGATTCATGTGCATGGCAGTACGCCCGAGATCAATGCGAAGCTCGTCGGCTATCTGAAAAACATCAAACCAAATCCCAAAAAAGAACAACTGCTTTGGCGTTCAGGGGAATTTGCGAGCGGATCAGTTTTCTCACGTCTTGGGCTCAGCACGGCGATTCAGAAACACCTTTCTTTGACCGGACTGGATGGGCGCAGCGCCAGTGTTGATTTCCAGCGTGATGAAGACCGCCAAGTGGTTGATTTGATTGTTCGTCTATCCAAAAAAGATAAGTTGACGTTGGTGCAAATCCCCAGCAACGGCAACCAGGCAGACCCGAAACATGCCGCTTCGTCAAAACGGACAACTGTCAGTGACAAGTCTCCCATTGCTGTTGAACTCGATGCAGTTTTCCAACGCTATTTTCGCGAAACAGGTGCAAGGCTTGAGGTTCGGATAGCGGATCAAAAATCGATCGCGCGATTTGGATTTAGCAAGACCGAAAATTGGGCTGAAGTGCGTCATCCCGAAACTGAGAAACAGCTTGGAGCGATTCGAATTCGTTCGTCAAAGGATTTGCTGGTCTCAGTAGGGTCACCTGCGAAGGCTTGGCGATTCCCTGTGGCCAAAGTTGGTTTACAGATCGTGCAGAAATCTCTCGATGAAGTCGAGGATGAGAACTGCACATGGTTTTCCTTTACATTCGGAACCGATGCAGAAGAGCAAAAGGGTAAGTGCGGATTTCGATTCTCAGCGAAAGCGTGGGACGATTGGTTTCCGCCGAAAACCACAAAGCGCTTTGAAGTCGCTTCCAATGTCCATTACCAATTTGGTGGCAACCGTTTGGTCGTAGACGATGGTGGCGCGCTGGTCGAATTGAAAGGGACGGATGGAAAGGGGCGTGAGATTCAAATCACGGCACCAACAGTTCAAGAACTGATCAATACGGGTGACAAAATCGTTGATGCAGCGAAAGCTGACGACATTCTGGTACGATCCAAATCGGGCGATGTGACTGACTTGGTGGCCATATTCGCCAAGGATAATGACGCTGATACTGAGCAAGGAATCACAATTCCGCCAGCAAACGGACAAGCCGATGTGTGGGCGATGCTCACGTTACATTTCGTCGAAGCGGAGACTTTCTTTCCGAAAGATTCGTTGGCGTCCAAACTTGCGGTCGTCTATGCGTTAGATTTCTCAGGACGGCGAAAAACGATTCCAGGGCGACTTAACGAACTGGAAAACGAAGCCTTGGCGGGGCCGGTGTTCACGGCAGTTTTGGGAGACCTGGCATTTCGTAGTAAGCAGTTGCATCGAGCTTTGCATTATTTCGATACAGCGACTCAGCTATGTGATTCTGATGGCGCGATGAAAGGTGATCTCCAGCGTTTGCTCTCACGCGAGTCTTTGGTTGGCCAGTGTGCCGAGAGCATTGATGTTCGGGAATTGCTGGAGTTATATGTTGAGCTTCGAGAGCTTCAACAGGAAGAAAATTTGGTTGTTCGATCAATTTTAGATGCAATGCCTGCTGGCGACACTCGCCAGCGACGTCAACAAAATGTGGTCTTTATAGCCAACGCGATCTTTGATCTAAAATACAAGCAACGCTTCTTGCAATTCTGTGAAGCCAAAAGATCCGCAGTTGCTCAAGCACAGCTTCGCATCGCCGAACGGCAAAAGAAGAAAGAGAAGAAAAAGAAGTGATCAGAAGGATCGAC
>CAYNNP010000380.1:0-4700 GCA_964398215.1 uncultured Pirellulaceae bacterium
TCACACCGCAAAAATCGAAAACGTTGCGGTCAAAATTGTGGGTAAAGACAAGGCTAACGCATGGGGCTATATGCTGTCGCTGCTTCGCAGCTGGTTTCCTGGTTGTTGAACACGATCGATCAAACGAATCTCGATAAATTTTTCAAAAGCGCAACCTCAGAACTGACGCGCCGGGTTACCAACTTTTCAGTAGGCCGGACCAAGGACGCGATATCTGCCGGAACAGCGCAAACGCCTCCATTGTGTCGTAGAGATTACACTTTCAATGACGTTTCTATTTGTGTTCGGATGTTCCGGCAATTGCAGCGTTTGCTCGGTCCGGCCTACATCAAGAGCACATCTTCAATACGAGTGAGCGAGGGACAATGAATCTTGACTCGGTCCCTCGCTTACGCGTCGGGTTACCAAAAACCTCAGGCACGATGCGAAATGCGCTGGCGTTACCTTGGGCGGTCCAAGGATGTTTGCGGATCGGGCGCCGCGTAGCTTGGGCGAAATCCACCGATGATGGCGATGCCCGCAGACAGAAGTGCGACTGCGACGGCGAACCAAAGTCCTCGCGCAGCGGGTTTGCCGTATCGACGCTGGATCGCGGAAACAGAATGCAGTCGATAGGGAGCAGACCAGGGGCCCAGTGCGACGGCGCTGGCAATCAACGCGCCCAGGATCGCAGTCGAACCGACAAATAGTTCTTGGTAACTCATCGCGAAACTCTCAAGCTCACATGTGGCCTGAATCTAGTTGTGGTTCAATCAAAATCGACTCTACGCCGCCCGCGCTTGATCGCGCGAAGCTGAATTCGTGCACTTTCCATATCAGGACAAACATCAATGCACCGCTCCAACGCACGTATCGCAGCCGGCTGATCATCCAAAATCAAATTGCATCGTGCCAAACCCAACCACGCCGGATAGTGAAAGCGACATTGCCACAAACAAGCTCGGTATGCAATCTGTGCTTGAAAATGATTTTCCAGACCTTGCCAGCAGATCGCCAACTGATGGTAGGCTTCTGCGTATCGCGGCGACTGGTCGACCAGAATCATTGACGGCGCAAGTGCGGCCCCATATTCACCGCCATCATTCAAATGCATTACTTTCAGCAATTGCTGATGATGTACAGGAGCAGCGTCGCGAACAAGCATCGCACGAAAGGAATCATCGGATGCCAAACGGACCCCACGATCTTCATCCGAAAGGGCTCGACCAAGCGACTCGATGCACGATCGATCGCCAAGCATCCCAAGCGCCAACGCTGCGGCTCGCTTGAGTTCAATGGAGCCACGAATCAGAAATGAATTCAGTGTCGTGGGCGAATAGTGCTCATCAACTTCTGCGGCAAAGTTGGGAGCATGTGCCGAATCCAAGTAGCGTCGATACGCTGCTGCTAAACGTGTTGTACGAACGATTGGTGAGGTCACAGTAACTCCATTGTTTTGTGAGGTTCGCCGATCAGGTCATACGCATCGTAGAAAGCCAACTTGCTAAGGCAACCCAAAGGCTGCGATGGGGCAATCCAAACCGATTGACAGGGACCGGAATTCCTCGGTGCAACTGGAATCCGAATTGGAAACAATTGCAACGCTGAGGCGAGTCTAATTGCGGGTTAAGCCTGCTTCAAGCAGACGCTGGAGGCAAAAAAGACTTTGCTGCCATCCTTGTCGTTTTATGACCGGTCCCATGGGCAAGACACCTAAGACTACAATGTATTTAATGCTTGACTCGCTGCCCGTTTCTGATCCTGTTTTATGAACCGTATCGTATTGAATTTCGTTCTCGTCACTTTGTCGCTTGCGACCAGAGGGGTTAATGCGGATGAATTGACTCAGCAAAACGGGCTAGTTAGGCAATTATTAACGCCTGTTGCAAGCGTCATCGAAGGCAAGCCGTTTCGCGATTCGCTTGTCAAAATCGCGGAGCAATCCAAGATCAATTTGTGCATCGATCGCCGCGTTGATCCAACTGCAATCGTCAACGCAGGCAGCGTTGGCCCCACGGTCTTTGGTGCGCTGGATACGATTGCGAAACTACGAGACTGTGATGTCGTCCCGGTCGGAAACGTTTTGCTGGTTGGAAGACCCGAATGGATTGATGCAACGATGACAAGTCTTTTGCGTGCCAAACCGCAAGCGACAAAACGGTCTGTGAAGTGGGATGAACTGACGACACCCAACGAAGCCTTGCGAATCATCGGTGGGACGATCGCGACCCAAATTCAGTTGCCCCATGACCTTTGGCCGCGCAACAATTGGGCTGGCATTACAACCAACGAAGCGACGGCGCTTGTGTTGTCACAGTTCGACCAACGCATCGATCCTGCTGGTAATGTTGTCGAGGCAACGGTGACAGGAAGTTTCAAACGCAGCTATGAATCGGGCAGTCATTCAGCAGCGGTTCGCAAGCTGTTGAAAGGTCCTGCGGTCCGCGGTTCGGTTGGAATTCAAAACGACAAACTTTCTGTGACAACGAATGCGCGAGGTCATCGGTTGGTGACGCAGTTAGTCTTGAACGAGTTATCAAAGTCCAGCAAACCGAAACCGCCGCTGAAAAATGGTGCCAAGTTCACACTGAATCTGAAAGCGCGAGCGGGTGATGCATTGAATCAGTTCGCTTCGACTGCCGGAGTGAAGTGCGTGATCGAGCCAGCAGCAATCAACGCGTGCCAAACGATCGTCACTCTATCGGCGAAAGATAAAACGATCGTCGAATTAGTGGACATGGTTGCTAAGGAGGCCAAACTGAGCGCCACTTGGACTGACGACGAATTACGCATCGGCATCAATCCGTAGGTTGGCCGCCAAGTGGCATAGGCTTCCAGCCTGTGAACAGCGAAAACACAGGCTGGAAGCCTATGCCACTTTTCGCTGCTTGGCGAGTTGTCGTTGCATGGGATCGATTGCCTGACATAGAATGGTGGCCTGTTTGTCGACGCGAGACGAACTGGATGTTTCTAATTGAATTGCCACAAGGATGGTCCAGCATGGACGCGCTATGGCACAATCAACCCGAGTTTGGATTCGGTGTTGATCCATTGAATCCCCACCCGGCACGCGCGATCGATGCTGTTGGGCATGCGACCAAGAAAGGATTGCGCGATCGTGTCATGCAGTCTTGCCCGCGAGTACCCGGTGTCTATGGGATGCTGGATCCGAAAGGTCGATTGATCTACGTAGGTAAGAGCAAGTCGTTGCGGTCGCGAATCCTGAGTTATTTTGCGGAATCCAATGCCGATGAAAAAGGTGGACGGATCATCAAAAATAGCCGTGCGATCCAGTGGGAGACACAGCCCAGCGAGTTTGCAGCGTTACTGAGAGAACAACAGTTGATTCGTCAGTTCGCTCCGCGCTGGAATGTCCAGGGAGTGCCCAAGCGACAACGACCGGTTTACTTGTGCCTGGGACGCCAGCCGGCCAGCTATTTCTTTTTGGCAAAGACTCCGCCAGCCGATGTGCGATCGGTGGAAGGCCCGTTCTTTGGTGCATCTCGGATGCAAAACGCCGTCGATGCGCTGAACAAGATCTTTCAACTGCGCGACTGTAGCCAAAATCAAGTGTTCCAGTTTTCAGAACAAATGAGCCTCTTTGACATTGAGCTCCGGCCGGGTTGCTTGCGATTGGAAATCGGCACGTGCTTGGGACCGTGCGCGGCTGCGTGTACTCGAGAGCAGTATGATGTCAACGTTAGCGCGGCACAGAGTTTTCTGGATGGCTTTAATGACCAACCAATCGCTACCGTCAAAGAACAGATGGAAACGGCGGTGGCAAATCGGCAGTACGAATTGGCCGGCCGAGCTCATCAGTCTTTGAAGTCGCTGGAGTACTTGAACCGAAAGCTCGAGATGCTGGCGAAAGCTCGGCGAGACTACACATTTATCTACAGCGTCGATGGCTATGATGGATGTCACACTTGGTACTTGATCCACTGTGGCGAAGTTTCCGACGTTGCGGTGGCGCCGCGCGATAACCAACAGTTCGAGGCGTTTGCGCCAACGCTGCAGAGTTGGAAAGCCGTTACGGCGAGCGTTGTTGACCGAGGTCACGGGCCTTTTCCTCATACGCTTGGCATCGTGGCGTCTTGGTTTCGCAAGCACCGCTCTGAAAAGAAGCGAACGATTCGGCCCAACGCGAAAGCGCTTGCTGAAGGTTTGGCAGAACGAAAAACCGTTGCGGTATGATGCAATTGACCGCGAGACGTTGAAAACGAAAAACAGCCTCACGATGGCGAATCGGCTTCGAAGTGGGGAAGAAGTGAAGCAGATTTGATCGTCATCGAAAGGCTGTGCCGTAGAACCATGTGGGGCAATGTCCTACGGAAACTGGCACAAAAAGTGTCAGCGATCGAGCTCGTTGTGGGGCAGCTTTGCTCGACCATTTTTTTTGAAGTCGCCGCGTTCGCGTTGACTTATCAAACAGTTCATCACGCATAGCAATCGAGCGGGAAAACCCGCACACTATGATTGGAATTGTTATCAACTGGACTCGCAGGTGTGGATCTGTATGGCTTGTATTGATCATGCCATGCTTTCCAGGGCCCAAGTGTTGTCGTTTCGATGAATTCAAGACGAGCAACGCACAGCAACCGCCTTTGGTTTTTGCGTGAGTGCCGTGTCTGACAACGTCCGTTGCAGAGCTGGTCTTTACCCAACGTTGACCGCAACGTTTTCGATTTTTGCGGTGTGCAACTAAGTCCGAAGGACTTCAA
>CAYNNP010000381.1:0-4698 GCA_964398215.1 uncultured Pirellulaceae bacterium
ATGTGCACTTCGTCGTTCCCGGTGGCGGTGTGAACGAAGCGGAAGGTGTTTGGCAACAGACGCCCGAGAACTTCTTCTTGCCACACGCGGCGCTTTCTAAAGTCTACAAGGCCAAGTTCGCGGATCATCTTCGCGCATCGGGCCTCTACGACCAAGTCGAAGCGTCTGCGTGGACTAGCACGGATGTGATGCTGGAGTTTGGCGAAGATATTGAGGTAGGAAATCCTTTGAATATGGCCTGCCATTTTTGTCAACTTTGCTGTTAACAAAAATGTCATCGCCGTAGCTACGCAAGCCAAACGTTTGCTGGATACGGCCTACGATTTTGAGCCGAACACTATGGTGGCTTACTTCTTTGATAGCGACTGCAAGTACGCGACGATTGATGCGACATCGTGTACCGTGTACTTGTCCATTAACCCTTGAGGCATCACGGATGTCTTTAGAGTTTTGCGGATCTCGATTTCATCCTTATTGATCACAACTTCTTTCGCTTGCGCGTCGCGTAGCGTGACTTGATTCGCTGATTCCTTTGTCACGAAACCCGTTATCGTGTTGCCGTCGTCGGTCAAAATGTTTGTTGTCGCAAAACCTTGAGCGATCGATTTGTTCGGCAGCAAAATCGACTGCACCAACTCAAGACGCTTGTAGGTTTGTGCAATGTTTCCGAGATAGGGACCCTTTTGCGCTACACTCTTGGTGACCGTATGACAGGCAACACAATTGGCTTTCGAGAAAAGCACCTCGCCGCGATCACGGTCACCCTCATTCTCCATCACGCGGGCCACCGCTTGTTCTACTTTCAACGACGAAATCAAAGGCGAATCGACTTTCACCAACGGCTTGATCTTCAAACGCTTCATTGCCAAAACTGCGGCCGCCGCAACCTCTGGATTCACGTCATCAACTGCTCCCAAAATCCGGTCGTCCAGAAAATGGCTTCCGGATCTGGACGCACCTTTGATCAAGGTGACTCGCCGCGCTGCCGATTGCCAACCCGAATCGATTGCTGCCGCTGCGGCTTGCCGTGCTTCCAAGGCCGCGTTCTTTTGGCCAGCAATTTGCAGCAACGCCGCGTCCGCCCAGTGGTTCGGCGACTTATCAGCAATCGCGATCAGCGTTTCGATCTGATTGTTCAGGACACGTGAACGAAAGAATGATCGAGAGGCGCCACGCAAGTCGCTCTCACCCTTTGGCCGACTTTCTAATTGATGTAAACAATCCAGAATAGGCTGCAAGACTTCGGGTTCATTGAACCTTGTCAAACCACTGATCGCTGCTGATAGCGTCGCCGCTTCAAGCTCTTGTGTTGTTGCCTGAATCAAAACTGGCAATGCATCTGCCGACGTGTAGCCGGCTGAATCAATCAGCTTGACCGCTTGTGGCAAATACGAATCATCGTTGGCCGCCAGCGCCAAAATCCGCTTCACTGCATCACTGGATTGGATTCGGTTGCGGCTCATCTCGGTGGCCAAAAACGAGGCGGTTTTCGGATCGACTGTCGTCAATTGTGTCTTCAAGAAATCTAAAATGGGTCCCGACTGCTCCCACGAATCGGGCTGGTAGTATGGCCCGCGCGTATCCGGCCGCGTGCCCCAGGATTGCCCCTTCCACTCTCCCTCCAGTGAATGCAGTCGGCACAATGTGCTGAGGCAGCGTTGGCGAATCGTGGGATCTTCGGCTTGCGAGTAAACCGACATCACACCATCAACAACTTCGCTGCGGTGCATCATCGCAAGCGCACGAAACAATGCGATTGACTTTGCTTCCGATTGCGGTTTGGCCTTCAATGAATCGAAACACGCCTGAAAGGATCCGCGGCGTGCCAGTTCTCGGATCGCGACATGGACGACGACGGGATCCACATGCCCCAGTGAATCAACAACTTCAGCCGCAGTCGCATCAGCCCGCAAATGATCAACCAAATTTCGGTCCGCGGTGCGTTTGGCAACGGCACGATCTAGCAACAAACCAGCCTGAGAGCTTCCCCGCCGCATCAGTTCACGCTGTGCAGCAAGTCTGCGGCGATAGCTGGGCGAATCGAACAACGCGACCAATTCCTGTTCGGAGAGCTCCGTGAATTTTGGCAGTACCGTTGGCTGGTAGTCTTTGGGTTTGACCTGGACGATGTACCCAACATTCGGTCCCGCCCACTTGAAAGTAGCCCCACGCCAGCTGGCAGCATACACCCGGCTCATGCCGTCCACGTCACCGTCGGTCGCTCTCTCTAAACGCAAAAACTCCCGCGGCTTATTGGTCTCTTTGAAGGTTGCACCGTCAGCGACAATCTGATGATGGGAAATCGTTCCCTTTCCCCAGTCGGCGGTCATTGGTGCGTTGTTCCATTCGCCAAAACCAGGCTCATCCAGATAGAACGCACCACATCCAGAACCTCCTCCGTAATCGGCCAGCGGCTGCACGCACTCGTCATTAAAATTTTTGTACAGCCTTGGATAGCCATGGTCTTCACCGCCAGTAAAGTGATGAAACCGCACGTCCCATCCGCCACCGTCGTTGGTGTTGTCGCGTGCAAATAGATCCATCTGCGGACTGATCGCGACTTCCAGAATATTGCGCGTGCCCGTCGCGTAAAGTTCCAGGCCCGTGCCGTCGGGCCGAACGCGGATCACTCCGCCGCCTCGATGCGTCAGCTTGGTCCCGTCGGTTCCTTCGGCGTCCATGAACCCGAAATCGCCACCGGCAATGTACAAATAACCGTCCGCGCCGATGCTAAGTCCGTTGGTGGTGTGATCGGCCGGCCGTTTGTCAAATCCGAACGCCAAATTCTTGACAAGCACTTTGGAGGAATCAGCAACGCCATCGAGATCCTTGTCGAAAAAGACGCTGAGGTTCGGCGGATGCATCAAATACAATCGATCGTGGTCCCAAACCAAACCGCGTGGCGAATCGACTTCACAAAACACCTTCGTCTGGTCGGCTCGCCCATCGCCATCGGTATCTCGCAAGCGAATGACGCGGCCACGATTCGGGTCTCTGCCTAGCGACCCGTTTCCGTCGCTACTGACGTACAGTGTTCCGTCCGGCGCGGCGGCGACAAACACGGGATAGTTCACCGCTGGCGGCGCCGCAAAGATGGTTGCTTCAAAACCGTCAGGCACACGAACGTTTTTCAACAGATCGGATCCAGCCTGCGTGGGCGGAACGATTTCTGGCGGAACGTTGCCTTGTTTTTTATAGGGATCGACAACGGAAACCACCGGTTTGAATCCGTTGCCATTGGCGGCAGGCCACAAAGCACGGATGTCTTTTCCTGAGACTTTGATTTCACGAATACTGCACCAACCGCCTCGCCGAGAACCAACCGCGTCGATGCGGATGAACTTGATGTCTTTCGCTAAAGGCCAAGTTTCGCTGAACGGACTGACGCGTTCGTTCTTTGTTTGATCCGACAGAACTTTCCAAGCCTTGCCGTCGATCGAACCCAGCACTTTGTACTGATACGCGTCATCAAATTCCCAGTCGATCGTAATCCCATCAATCGTCTTGGCGGAATCAAACTGCAGTTGCAAAAACTGCGGATAGGCGCCACCGCTGGCACACCACCTTGTCTGCCGGTCGCCGTCAATCGAGTGAAACATATCGTGTCCATCTTGAACACTTGATGCAACCAGTTTGACCAGGGTCGCGTCTTTCGGCATCGCGGCAGCCAACTTGGCCGCTTTGGATACTGCCTGCTGTGCCTTGAATTCCGCCACGCCCTGATCAACACGGACAACGTTTTTCCCTTTAAAGGGAACCAAGTACGTTTCATTCAGCTTGCCGCACGACCACAACAAACCTCGCGTGACCAATTCCAAGTACCGTGGATCTTGGACAGTCGCCGTGTTGTGTCCCAAAGTCGTACTGAAGCTGCGTGCACCCATCGACTCGTTGGTCCAAACAACAATCGCCTTGGCAGTGTTGGTTTTATCGCCACGCCGAATCAGCTGTGTACCGGTTGCAAGCCCATGGGCGGTGTGTATTTTTGCATTGTTGTACAGCTCTTCCTTGATCGTTGTCCAATCTTTCAGCGGTTTGGTGATCGGGTGTTGCGAATCAGTAAATCTGACTTGGATTGGAACTTGAGGACCGTGGCTGGTCGACAGCAGGCCCAGGTGTTTTGCCCACGCGTCGGTGCCATTGCGAAAGCTATGCATCGCGCAGTGCAGATGGACCGCCGGGATTGTTTTGTGTATTTCTAAGATCCGATTGACAACCGCAACGTCCTTGTTTCCTGCGGCACATTCATCGTGAATGATCACATCGTAGCCATCCGCCCATCCCTTGGTTGCGTACAGCGGTAGCGGTGGATTGACACTGGAATCGGTTACCAAGTACACGTCGACTTGAACATTCGCACGTGCTTGGATGC
Source organism: uncultured Pirellulaceae bacterium (assembly GCA_964398215.1). Classification (GTDB taxonomy): domain Bacteria; phylum Planctomycetota; class Planctomycetia; order Pirellulales; family Pirellulaceae; genus CAYNNP01. The sequence goes on from CAYNNP010000381.1 coordinate 4,373, forward strand.
CTTCGCTGATCGCCTTGGACTGGCCTTGGTAGTCATGGCAGCAACCGCCAGCGATCAAGAGTGCTTTGATAGGTTTGGCAGCGGTAGCATTTGAGGCAAACAGCAGCAGCACGCAAAAGAAAAACGATGAACTTCGCATTCAAGAGATCTCGAGACGGATCGGAGGTGGGAATGCATCAGTTTGATTTCGTTCAGCGGCCGGGTCAATGATGATCCGTGAACTTACAGGGCACTTGCGCGTTTTGGAGTTGGGCTCTTTTGGTAACCCGAAGCGTTAGTTTTCGAGTTGTGCTTTTCACCGTGGAAAACGAATTTGGATAAGTAAA
>CAYNNP010000382.1:0-4675 GCA_964398215.1 uncultured Pirellulaceae bacterium
AATCCGGCGCAGCAGTTGTTCATGCCGAGTATCGTTCGGCCGCGCGCGGCCGAACTAAAATCCAACGCTGCCCAAAACTCCCGCCGCGCTAAGCTGCTCGGCTTGTGGTGGTTTTGTCGTGGTCGTGATACAAATGAGCCCGTGTGGGTGGCATTCCCGACAGGCCCTTGCTGGCTCGCTTGGTTGCCACGACTTGGAAAAGCTTGATCGATCCGTTCGTGAATCCGCCTGAGCCGCCGGCCAAGTAGGCGACCCATAGACGGTATCGCTCGGGGCCAACCAATTCGATCGCCTTTTCTTTGTTTGCTGAAAGGTTCTTGCACCAGTACTTCAGCGTCAACGCATAGTGCTCGCGCCAAGATTCGACATCATGCACTTCGAATCCGCTCATTTCCAACGAGTCCGTTGTCATTCCGACCGAAGTCAACTCGGACCCTGGGAAAATGTACTTCAGCAAAAACTTGCGTTCTGGGCGTATTCGCTTGACCGCTCGTTTTGACTTTTTTGCACTGCGAGCGATCGCGTGATTCAAAACCATGCCTCGATCGCGAAGCAGCGAATTGATTTTGCCAAAGTAACGAGCGTAGTTCTTCGCGCCGATGTGCTCGGACATCCCGACGCTGGAAATCTTGTCGTAGGTACCAACGTGATCCGCATAGTCACAGAGATCGACGGTAACTTGATCCTGCAAGCCAAGTCGATTGATCTTTTCAACGCAGTAGTCGTATTGTCGCTGCGAAAGCGTCACGCCATGTGCTTTAGCGCCATACTTTTGAGCAGCGTGACAAATCAAACCGCCCCACCCGCAACCGATGTCCAAAAATCGATCGCCTTGTTCCATCCGCAACTTGCGGCACACCATGTCAATCTTGTCGTACTGGGCTTGGTCAAGCGTGTTATTCCAATCGCGAAAATAGGCACACGTGTAAACCATTTCAGCGCCAAGAAACAGTTGGTAAAACTCGTTGCTGACGTCGTAGTGGAACTGAATGTAGTCAGTGTTTTCGCGTTTCGATTCCACGCGGCCAACCATATCGTCGTTAAAGCCCTGTTTCAGATCGCCCACATGAGTACGAGCAAACATGAACGGCAGAGTTTGCTTGATCATGTCAGTTTTGCTGAGCTGTTTCAGACGCTCGCGATTACGACGCTGTGTCTTGAGTCCTTCGGAGAACTCGATCAAGTCGCCGCCCTCGAAACTGATGTGGCCTGTGGCATACAGCCGAACGATGCCTTCCAAGGTAGGCCGCCGCATCAGCGAACCCACCACGCCGGGTCCCGAAAGCCTGATAACAAAACGCCCATCAACGTCGTTGCCCAGCGGAACGGTCGTGCCATCCCACAGTCCAACCGAAGCGTTCATGTCTAGCGGACCAGCGATGGAGTTAAACAGCTTTTTGATGGACTTCAGCTGAGTCTCGCGTGAAAAGGGATGTCCCATCCTTGGAATCTCCGTTCTATCAGGTCTAAATATTGTGGTTCGTTTATGTACCGCCGAATTCGATAGTAGCAACTTCCCGCAGATTCACTTAGACCAAATTGATGCCCCAAAAGCATGGTTCGGAGCGTAACCCGGTGGTTTGCTATTGGTGTGGTCGTTGGATTTGAAACCAACCAGAATCCGGGTTTCTGTTTTACATCATGGTAAACCAAGGGACTGGGCTAGGTTGGGCTAGACATCCTTGGCCCCAAGATCGTCGTCGCCCGCTGACAACTCACGGACGAAATTGAAAAAATCCGGTCGCCATCGCTGTGAGGGCGAGCCCACGGCGGCAGGCGGCAAGTACCGCTACTTTTTGCTGGCAGCAAGTCTGGCGGATTTGAGAGCGTTTTCAAGCAGCGCTTTCGTTTTCCGGGACCCTTCGATGGGATCAACACCGCGGCCTTCGAATTCGATCGATATTACACCCGAATAGTCTGATTCGAAAATGATATTCAGCATGCGAAAGTAATCCGTGTGCGTTTCATTGCCTTGATCGTCGAACTTCAATGCCTTGGCACAGACAGCTGGTGCAAACGGCAGACTCTTGGCCACTCCCTCATAGCGATCGTATCGCCCAAAGTTATTGAAGTCTGGCAAGATCCCCAGATTCGGACGATCAATCTCTTTCATCGCCATCAACAACCAATCAGGATCTTGCGAATTGCCACCGTGCGGTTCAATGACAATTTTTACCTTGGAGTCTTTTGCGTAATCGCACAGCCCGCCTACTCCATCTGACGCGTTGGCCAAATTCTTTTTGCGGTCACCTCCCGATCGGCAGTTGATCCGAATTGCGTCGCATCCCAACTGCGCTGCACAGTCCACCCAGCCTTTGTGTTCATCAACGGCCAGATCTCGCTGCTGTTTGTCTGTTGCGTCCAATTGATGTTTGGCATCCACCAAAATCAAGACGTTCTTCATCCCCTCGCCAGTCGTGCGTTTTGCCAATTCGCCAACGTACTTCTTGTCGGTGTGCTTGCCGGCAAAAGGTTTGTTCCAATACTCGATGTGCGTGATCCCAAGCTCTTTTTTTACAAGCGCGGGATAATCCAAGTGATCAAGTTTTCCGCTACCAAGCCAACGGTGAAAGGTGTATTCCTGGATACCGATCGGAAACCGATCCGCAGCGAACTTGTCCGCCGCAAAAGAATGATCCGAAAGCGTGAGATAGCAACCGGTGGCAGCAAGTGATTGCCCAAACGATCGTCGATTGAATTTCATATTGAAAACCCACCTGGTAAAGTTATGTGTGAAGGGAATTGTTCGCGAGACAGATTCACGTTGCCGCTCTCGCCTATCGCTTTGCTTTCGGTCGTCGCTCTTCCAACCATTCCATTTTAGGCAAATCAACGTCATCGTCCTTGGCCCAATCCGGAACCGGGAACCATCGCAAAGCACTGTAGCGTGGATACGTTTCAAAGATGTCGCCGCCATCGGCATCGGTCACACGCGGATCTTTGGTCGATTTCAAGTATTTCATCAGTGCTTGGGACAGCTCATTTTTGACCGTCAAATACTGTGTTTCGCCTGCCAAGTTGTTCAGACAATCGGGGTCTTTCTGGATATCAAACAGTTCTTCCGCCGGCCGTCGGTCGACCGACCAGCCCAAGTACTTGCCAAGCTCCGGGCTATCGGCATGCTTGACCAACGACATCAGCGACGGGCACGGGTCAATGTCTGCGTAACCGCCATGCATTGGTCCCAACTGTTCCAACAACACTTCGGAGTTTTTCGGGTATCCTCCCAGACCATATTTCTGCGGAGCACCAGCCGGCCAACGTTCTGGTTTGAAATTCCGGATGTACAGATATTCTGTGGTGCGGACAGCACGTTGCGGATACCCAAGCGAATTGAATCGAGCCGACGAATGTCGTTCACGTCCGCTGAAAACCATCTGGCGGTTCGCGTCAACAATCCCGCTCTTGTCGGACAACAGCACATTCATCAATGACTGGCCAGCCAACGGCGACTGCTCCGACTCAGCGGTACTTGTCGCATCCAGCAAAGTCGCGGTCACATCCACCAAACTTACCAAGTCATCAACGCGGCGATTCGCAGGGACTTTGGCTGGCCAACTGATCGCCAGTGGCATGTGAATTCCGTACTCGTAACAGTTCGCTTTCGCGCGAGGGAATGACATCCCGTTGTCACTCGTGACGACCACGATCGTGTTTTCTAGTTCTCCCAATTCGTCCAGCGTCTCTAGCATCTTCATCAGATGTTGATCAAACCACTGAATCTCAAAGCAATAGTCGAGAATATCGCTGCGAATCTCCGGCGTGTCTGGCAAGAACTTTGGAATCACAACCTTTGCCGGGTCCAGCCCATTTGCAATCCCGACACCTTTTCCGAAAGTTCGATGTGGTTCATGACAACCGAACCAAAAACTAAACGGTTTGTCTTTGGGGCGTTCTTTTAGAAAGCTCGCAAAGTTCTCCGCGTAGTCAGTCTTCGAAACGCCCGGCGGTGGATCCTTGATCTTCTTTTGACTGAAGCTTGGGCCAGCTGGATTCTGCCCTCGCCCACTTGCTTTGTAGTTACCCGGCCCCCATCCCTTGCCAGTGTAGCCCACAAAGTAACCAGCATCGCCAAGCAATTTTTGATAGCCCGCGTAGCGTTTGGGAAAGCTGCTTCCATGTGTTCCAGCGTTCTCGATTTGCCAGATCTGCCGACCAGTCAAAAACGCGGCACGCATTGGGCTGCATCCCGGTGCTGGCGTGAACGCGTTATTGAAAAGGACGCCTGTCCGAGCGACCCGATCAAAGCCAGGAGTCTGAATCGCAGCGTAACCGTACGCCGATGTGTGCGGATAGCTTTGGTCGTCCGAGATCGCAACCAACACATTGGGGCGACTCTCGTCGGCGGCAAATCCAACCGTCGGCAACAACAAGAACACTAGAATAGAGAGTTTTAAAAATCGCATTGGCTTAGCAGTTGGTGCAAAGGTTTGACCGAATCAGCTTTCGGTTTCGCAAGTCCGGCTTCTTGTGCATCCATGTTACCCGCCGATCGCCTGTGACGCAGGATTCTCAAACAGAGATCCGCTGCCAAAGCAGATAGGCGATGAAAGCGACGAGTACCACTCGAATAACAATGCTGAACCACGTGAATCTCAGTTTACCAGTTTCGCAGGTAGCATCGAACGGCAAATCGTTTTTCCAAAACTGCCCCCAGCCATTGAGACCAAAATGG
>CAYNNP010000383.1:0-4615 GCA_964398215.1 uncultured Pirellulaceae bacterium
GCGTTCCAAAAAATCGCGACTCCAAAACTCACGCGTCGCGCTACCAAAAAAACCAGCATCAAAAACTGGTTTGCCCTGATCTATCGGGCACCGGACATGCACTCACTCGGCGGTTATGCGAACAGCTCTTTGATTTCTCGGACGTCAAAGTCGACGAGTGGAAAGGGGCGTCCGCCGGGGCCTGGGATTTCGGCGTGTAGATCCAGACCTAGGCTCTTGAAAATCGTTGCGACGACTTCGCCTGGATTGGCTGGGCGGTCTGCGGGAACGGCGCCGATCGGATCGCTCGCCCCGATCGCTCTACCACCTTGGACGCCACCACCAGCAAAGGTGCATGAAAAACACTGCGGCCAGTGATCTCGCCCGCCCGCCGGATTAACTTTGGGAGTTCGCCCGAATTCTGCCAAGCCGCAAACCATTGTGTCATCCAGCATGCCACGATCATGCAAGTCAGAAATCAAGGCCGAGTATCCTTGGTCGTACAAAGGCGCCACGATATTCTTCATGCCTTCGATCGTAGTGAACGGCTTGCTACCGTGAATGTCCCATGTGATTTCGTTGAAAACCGTCAAGAATGTATTCACGGTCACGAATCGAACACCGGCTTCGACCAAACGTCTTGCGAGCAAGCAGCATTGTCCAAAGCGGTTCATTCCGTAGCGTTCTCGGACAGCGGTCGGTTCTTTGGTCAAGTCGAATGCTTCGCGAGCCTGTTTACTATTCATCAAGCGATAAGCTGCCTCGAAATTCTTGTCCAGCATCTTGGCAGACTCAGTCGCTTCCAAGTTCTTCATCTTGGCTTCGATTGCGGCGCGCATCCGTCGGCGGCGATCGATGCGAACATCACCAAGTTCCGATGGCGGCAGTAAATCGGGAACCTTGAAGTTCTCTTTGCTCGGGTCGGCCATCAACGCGAACGGATCGTAGGCTTTTCCGAGAAACCCGCCGGCTTGGCCATTGGGTAGGTTTCCCCCGCCGCGGCCCATCGTTTCAGGCAGCACCACGTGAGCAGGAAGGTCACTGCGGCGGCCTCGCATGTACTGCAGCACCGCGCCTGCGTGCGGATAATTCACTCCGCCGGTGAACATGCGGCCCGTTTGCATCATTTGCCAGCCAGCGTCGTGAACGGCAGCCGACGTGTGGTAGCACGAACGCACGATCGAAAACTTGTCAGCCACTTCCGCGTGCTTGGGCAGGATCTCCGAGATCTGAAAATCGCCTTTGGTTGAAATCGGTTTGAACGGTCCGCGGACTTCCGACGGCGCGTTCGGCTTCATGTCAAACGTATCAAGTTGGCTGGGCGCGCCTAAGTTGAAGATCATGATGCAAGATCGATTCTCTTTATCAGGATCGACACCATGAGTTTCGGCTGCGGCCAAGTATTCCGGCAGCCCCAATCCGATCGCACCCAAGGTACCGATTTGAAGAAAATCGCGACGTGTTGTGCCGTCGCAATTGTGATTCTTTGCTCGCGAAGTCAGGTTCAACATGGAAGGATGCGTTTCGTTTGAGTCGCTAGGGCAGGATTTGGGTGCAGCTCATTGTAGCTGATTTGACAAACGGCGACCAAAGCAGTTGTTTCTCGTCTTGGTCGTGTGATTTCGTCGTCATCACGAAAGCAGCCATTTGCCGTCCAAGCAAAATTCGAGCTTGATTTGGTTGAATTTCCCTAGTGGATCTTCTTGCAATTCAAAGTAGTGCACGTCGCCTACCAAATCATGATGGTGAACCCAATTGCGTTTGAGATACGCTTGCAGAAACCTGCTGTTTGCTGTGCGTCCGTCCACAAGAACTAGCGTACCTGGCTCAAAAAAGAACTCCCAACGTAAAATGTCCGCCGACATCGGCATTCGGGCAACATTGTCAAACCGAAACCCATTCAGCTCCGATGTTGTGCCGAATTGCGAGGGTCCGTCCAAGTAGATGAAATCGGGCGACACATTTGGCAACCGTGTATAAACCGTTGCGATGCGGTTGTCGTGCAAGATCATATCAACGGAGCTTCGCTGGACGGTTGCATAGTCCGAGAACCTTTCGCCCAGTCGTCGATTCGTGATCTCCATGTACCGCTGTTCTTCTTCGATGGAAAACACGTGAAACGGATTCTCGACTCGCACGTTATCGGCGGCCCACTGGCCAAAGTGTTCTCGTAGCAGTTTCGCTGCGTGGGCGAGTACAACCGTTGAATATCCGCTTCCGAATTCCAGTGTGGTCAGAACGCGGCGGCTGAGAGCCAGATAATGAAGCCGACACAGGTCACGGAAATTCGCCTTGATGGGCTCGGCAGCGGACTTGGTTTGATCGGCGGAGATTTCTTGGCAGGCTTTTTCCAAGCCAAACATTTCCGTATATCGCAGCACCTCCGCGGCTTCATTAAAAGCAGCGAGCGAGAAGCTCTCGAGAACCTGGGCAAATTCTGCGTAGCCAGCCGAAATGTCTTTCCACATTGCCGGGAGGGATCCTGTAGAGGTGCAAATGAGTAAACAGGCCAATTTAATTACCAAAAGGCCATCAAACGCCAATATGACTCCAGATCGCCAACTCTGTGTGGAATTGGGCTAATGGGATACCGTTTGGGAGGATAACGTTTGGTTTTTTGGGCATGTTCCGAGCTTTTGGATGCGAAACGGCTCGATATTTGTGGTGGTCGCTTGGGTTTCAGACTCCTGGTTCAAAAAAAACTGCAAAAAACGTTGTTTTAGTGGTCAGACAGGAATCCGCTGCGAAACCACGTTATAAATCGCTGGTTTCAATAACAGCACGGCTTAATTGCCTTCCAATCGTGCGTTCGGTTGGCTTTTCTCGGCTCCTATGGAATTAGACGAATAATGAAGATCTCACGATTTGCGATTTGTGTTTTGTCAATCGCGGTCGCGGCTATGTTCGCTGGCGACGCATTCGCACAACGCGGCGGCGGCGATGGTGGGCAACGTGGTGGACAGCGCGGCGGACAACGAGGCGGCGATGGTGGTGGTGGCCAACGCGGAGGCGGCGGCCAACGTGGTGGACAACGTACAACTGGCACCAGAACAGTTTCTGTAACGCAAAGTGCATTGTCACTAATCAGCATCGAAGCGGTGCAAGAAGAAATCGAATTGATGCCTGACCAAAAAGAGGCACTGGAAAAAATGCGCGAGAAGATGCGCAGTAGCCAAGGCGAGCGATCGAATTTCAATATTCGAGAAGCGTCTGAAGAAGAGCGTCAAGAATTCTTCGAGAAAATGCGTGAACAACAAGCAGAGAGCACAAAGAAAATGGTTGAGTCTGTTGAGGAAGTATTGCTTCCTGAGCAGTTTGATCGCTTGAAGGAAATCGCAACGCAAGTTCTGGGACTAAACGCTCTGAGTGATCCAGAGGTTGCCAAGGAACTAAAGATTACTGAGAAACAAACCACGGACATGAAAGAAGCTCGTGAAAAGACCAGTGAAACCATGCGTGATAAGATGCGTGAGATGATCCAGTCTGGTGATCGCGATAAGATGCGTGAAGCTTTCACCAAGATGCGTGAAGAGAGCAACGAGAAAATATTGGCCGTTTTGACTTCTACTCAGCAATCTGATTTCGAGAAGATGAAGGGTGACAAGTTTGACATGCCTGAAGGCGCCAATCGTCGTAGTCGTGGCGGTGCCGGTGGTCAGCGTGGTGGCGGTGGCCAACGCGGTGGCGGCGGCGGAGCTGGTGGCAGAGGTGGCGATCGCGGCGGTGACCGTGGTGGTGATCGCGGCGGACGCGGTGGCGGACGACCAGAAGCAGACCTGTAGGCCTCAGGTCATATTATCTAGATTCGGATTGCGACGAAGCGCTCCGTCGTACCGATAGGAGCAGGCTCTTTAGAGCCTGCTCCGTTTTTTTTGCTACATCGATTGATCGAAATGCAATTCCGTAGCGGCCTGGTTCTTGCCGCGGACTTCAATGACTCGGTCGGCGCGGCCTTGCGTTAGATACTCGGTCAAGTTCACTTGCATCTCTTGAAGCGCCGATAGATGCTGCTCTCGCTGCTCGGATTCGGCCTTACAAATCTGTAGATCAAGCTCTTTCTGAATCCGATGCTGTTCGCGGCGAAATGCCTCTTCGCGTTCTCGATTCTTCAATTCGGACTCAGACTGCCTGCGTTTTAAATCCAAGTCATGGTCGACTTCGGCCGTCTGCTCTTCGCGTCGTTCGCTGGCCCGTTGGACTTGGCATCGCAACCGATAGTCCTCTAACTCCTGAGCCTGTTCTTCGGTGGCCCGTTCTAGTTGCAGGCGAGTTCGAGACTGGATGGCTTCATCGTGCATGCGTTGCAGCGAATCTGGCGCACCGTAGCCGCGATAGACGACATTGTTGATCTTGTAGCCGCATTGTTCAGCGCGATGCAGCAACTTTTCGTAGGTCTCCAATTGGTTCAGTTGGTCGGTATGCTGCTTGAACTGCTCGAAAGTAAACTTGCCCGTGAATTCGATCACGTCGCTGGTCGTGGCATTGATAAAGTCACCGATGGGATCATGTGTCGAATCCAGCATCCGATCAATGTCCATCAGTTCAAAGAAAATCATCAGCCGAATGGTGATCACAGCGTCATCAGAAGTCCGTACATCTTTTACGTCGTGATACATCTGGTCGGGCATCATGCATA
>CAYNNP010000384.1:0-4614 GCA_964398215.1 uncultured Pirellulaceae bacterium
AGCCGGTACTACGAACGGTGGGTAGTAAAAAATCACAGCCTCGGAGGCCGACACAGCTTCGTCTTCGGTCCTCAGCTAAAGCGCGAAAGAGCGCTAGACAAGCCCTCAAAACTTTGGGCAAACCGCATCGCGTCGCCTTGCAAAAATCAAACGCCACAAAGCAAAAGCACACACCCCTGAGCTCGCAGCAACCCATCCGCCAGCCGTTCAGGCAAATCATTGTTTCGCCTACGGCGTCCCACTTCCCGCTACCAACCGGGAGTGTGAAGCACCAGCGCAACGTTCGCTTCTTAAACGTCAACTTTTTACCGTGCGCCTTAAAGAACCCGGAATATAAACTATGATGGAGCACGTTCCAGACGGAACCTGCGCCGGTGGATACCGCCAACTCATACCTACACCGCCGACTCCCTTTCCCTTCAATCAAGCTCGGATGATATGACAAAAGCTTTCAATTTTCCGGTCGCTGGAATCACAGCCAGTTTTGTCCTTTGTGGCTTTCTCGCAACAACAAACCTAAGCGTCCACGCGCAGGAAGAAAACGGAGCCGCCGACTCTGCTCCAAGCGTGATCACGACAGTGACATCAGAAGAAGAGCAGGAGAAGAATCGCGTTCGACCGTCGTACGTTCAACCAAAAGAGGTCAAGTCCAAGCCAGCGCCAACGGTGTTGCCACTAAAACCTACCGATGGCGAAACGATTGTGTTCCTGGGAAACACACTTGCGGCGCGGATGGAACACTACAACATTTTTGAAACGTCGTTTCAAAAGCACTTTGCGGGCAAGGAATTGACTTTCCGCAACATGGGCTACCCAGCTCACACTCCCGCCTATCGACCGGAAGCTGGCAGCAAAGATCCTTGGGCGTTTCCTGGCGCGAAAAAATTCCGTCCCGAAATCAAAGGCCACTTTGGTGAAGGCCATTATCCTTCGCCAGATGAATGGCTAACAATCGTCAAGGCCAGCACGATTGTCGCGTTCTTTGGTTTTAACGAATCGTTTGACGGGATGGCAGGCGTTGAGAACTTCAAAAATGAACTCAAGGCATTCGTCGATCACACGCTATCACGATCTTATCAACAAGGCGGCACAGCTCCGCGACTGGTCCTGGTCACACCGATCGCCATGCAACAACACCCGGATTACATACTGCCCGATGCGGGACAGCGCAACAAACTACTGAAGGCTTATGCCGATGCAGTGATGGCGGTCGCCAAAGAACGAAACGTCGGCGCGGTCGACTTATTCACCCCAACACAGGCCTTGTTTCAAACCACAAAAGATAAGCTGACGATCAATGGCGTGCACTTGTCCGAATCCGGCTACAAGATGCTGGCTCCGGTTTTGATGAAGCAACTGTTCGGCGCGGACGCACCCACAATCGAACCTGGTGGATTGTTGCACAAAGCCGTACAAGACAAAGCTTGGTTTTGGCGCAACGACTATCGCATGTTGAATGGTGTTCATGCCTACGGCCGACGCTGGGCTCCGTACGGGAACGTGAACTACCCCGAAGAAATCGAAAAGATCCGTCAGATGACCGTGTTGCGTGATCGCAATATTTGGCAAATCTCTCAAGGCAAATCGGCGACCGCGAATGTCGACGACTCAAAAACGCGTTCGCTGTCGGACGTCGAAACCAACTATCAGATCAGCGCAAAGAACGGCACCGCCGACTTTATCAAAACCGAGAAAGAAGCGTTGGCAAAGTTCACTTTGCCAGAAGGCTACAAGGCTTCGCTGTTTGCCTCCGAGCAGGAGTTTCCGAATCTAGGCAATCCAGCGCAGATGCGTTTCGACAACAAGGGGCGTTTGTGGGTATCGACGCTACCAAGTTATCCGCACTACAAACCGGGCGACTCCAAACCCAACGATATGTTGCTGATCTACGAAGACACTGATGGCGACGGCCGAGCCGACAAGGAGACGGTTTTTGCGGATGGGTTGCACATGCCAATCGGCTTCGAACTGGCCCCCGAAGGCGTCTACCTTTCACAGGAGCCTTTTCTAGTATTGCTGAAAGATACCGATGGCGACGACAAGGCTGACAAAACGGAATACTTGTTGGACGGATTTGACCCGCACGATACGCACCACGCCATTTCGGCATTCGACGTCGATAACGGGTCAGGCATCTTTATGTGTGAAGGACGATTCCTTCACTCGCAGGTCGAAACCCCGTGGGGTCCGCAACGCATGACCGATGGTGGTGTCTGGCGTTTTGATCCGGCGTCATGGAAAGTAGAACGTGTGATGCAAACCGACGTCTCGAATCCTTGGGGAGTCGCGCACGACGAATTCGGACAGACCTACGTCAATGATGCGTCCGGCGGATCGCACTACTGGATGCTTGGTTATTCAATGCAAGTTCCACATGCCGCGGAAATTCCGAAAGTATCCAAGTTCAACTATGAACACCACTGCCGCCCAACATCCGGTTCGGAATTCATTTACTCTCGTCACTTTCCTAGCGAAGTCCAGGGTGACTATATCTATGCCAACACAATTGGGTTCCTAGGTATCAAGCAGTACAACACGGTCGAAGATACCACTGAGATCAAAGGCAAATTCCGCCAGAATTTGATTCAAGGATCCGATGGCAATTTTCGCCCCTGTGACTTGGAGATCGCTCCGGACGGCAGTTTGTATTTCATCGATTGGCACAACACCTTGATTGGCCACATGCAGCACAGTGCTCGCGACCCAATGCGGAACTCTGAATATGGCCGCGTCTATCGAATCACCTACGAGAATCGTCCGCTGGTTGAACCGCCAAAAGTAGCGGGAGCAAGTATCCAGCAGCTGTTTGAAAACATGCGACTGCCAGAACTTAACGCGCGAAAGCGATCGCATCGCGAACTGCGAGGACGTGATAAGCGAGAAGTCCTTCGCGCCGCAGAACGTTTTGCTGCTAACAATCCAGCCAACGAGCGATTGGTGCTAGAAGCACTTTGGGCGACCTGGGGCCAGCAAGACCCATCGGTGGATCTATTGAACAAGTGCTTGGCGGCCAAAGATCATCGTGTTCGCGCGGCGGCCGTCAGGATTGTGCGACACTGCTTGCACATTCTGGACAACCCCGAATCCTATATCCAAAAAGCCGCCACGGACGATCACACTCGTGTTCGTCTTGAAGCCCTGGCGGCTGCATCTTGGTTGGGTGGCCCCGACGCGGCCAAGACACTGCTAACGGTAGCTTCACAGAAAACGGACCGTTGGATCCGCAACGCACTGAACAGTTCGATGCTGCTACTAAAGCCAGAAGTCGAAGCACTGATTTCAGAAAAACAGTTTGACGTTGACGAGCTGTCTGTCGATTACAACAAACTGGCAACCAGCAAATTAGAAGGCGCCACGAAACCAAAGAACTACCGATCGAAATCAAAGAAGTTCCGCAACAAGAGTTTTGTACGCAAATACACGCTTGGCGAAAGAGTCTTTTACGAAGAAGGCTCGTGCTACACGTGCCACCGCGGCAATGGTGAAGGAATCACGCGGATCTACCCTCCCTTGGTCGGCAGCGAGTGGATCAACGGCGACCCCGAACGTCTGATCAAATTGACATTGCACGGCGTCTGGGGAAAAATCCAGGTGCGCGGCAAAGTCTTCGAACCAAGCCGAGGTGTGCCACCGATGACGGCTGTCGGCAACATGTTTACCGACGCCGAAGTCGCGGGCGTGTTGACCTACGTGCGGCACAGTTGGGGAAATGATTCTGGCGAAATCAGCGAACAACAAGTCAAACAAGTTCGCGAAGCGACACGGGATCGCCGCAAGTTCTACAGCCCCGAGGAACTGCGCAGCATGCACCCGTTCCCCGAAGGCAGCAGGCCCGCATTGGTCGACGACAAACCGGCAAACGAGAAGCTGGAAAAAGACCTCAAGGCAGAACCGCTTGCCGATTTGGCTAAAGACGCTTGGCAAAACGGCGACGCAGTTCGCGGCGCGAAACTGTTCTACGGTGAAAAGACGGCTTGCGCGACCTGCCATGACACAAAGGCTGAATTCCAGCTTGGACCAGCACTGACCAACAAGCATGACAAAATCACCGACGCATATTTGATCAATTCGATCTTGAATCCGTCGGCAGAGATACTGAAAGGTTACAAGTCGGTTGGCGTGTTCAAGGATGACGGGACGGTTGTCTCAGGCTTCTTGGTCAAGGAGACGGATGACGAAATCACACTCAGCATCGCGGCCGAAAAAGGAAAGCTCAAAAAGATCTCGCTTGACGAAGTCGACGATGTCATTCCGTCAAAAGTATCAACAATGCCAACCGGTTTGGCCGCAACGCTGAAAGACCGAAAGCAGTTCTTGGACTTGGCAAAATTCGTGCTCGAAGTCAACAAAGGCGGCAACAAGGCGCTGAAGTCAATTAAACGTAAAGCGAAAGTGGAAAGTAAATAAGCTGTTGAACTAGCTTGCAGATTTTCTTCAGCCGCTGCCAATCCAATTTGGCCGCGGCTTTTTGCTTGGATGACTCACGTCACCGCCGAAGAGGCTGTGAGTTTTGCAGTTACGTTTCTTTGGTAACCCGAAGCGTGAGCGAGGGACAACCGGAAAACCAGCTGCGAAGCAGCGACAGCATATAGCCCCATGCGTTAGCCTTGTCTT
>CAYNNP010000385.1:0-4563 GCA_964398215.1 uncultured Pirellulaceae bacterium
GCGAATCCAGCTACGGAAAATTTGATAGCTGTTTTTGGCGGCCCGAATTGCATACGGCCGTGATGCACGTAATGTCACACACGTCGCCCAAGTCTTCGCAAAAATCAGTGGCCGATCGCTCCGATTCAAACCATGCAAAAACGGTTGGCCCCCAACTACTTTGCCCGACACCGACCGCACCACGCGATGTTAGCTGCGCAACCAAGTCGGCGACTTGCTGCCCGTTGTACGGACTGCCCTGAACAGATTCGAATAGGCGTCCCGAACAAAGGTTGTATTCTTGCGTCGCGGCTGCAAAATTTGCGAATTCACCTCGCTCGCCAGCCGGCAAAAGTTGCTGATTGACGATCTGTAGCATTCGCTCGCGCGTTGCTTGCGTCGCAGGCTGAAGCTGATCGAACTGTTTCGCTTCGGTTTGGCCGCAAATTGTTTCGGCAGGCTGTTTCGGACAGAACAAAGCAACACGCCACTCAGACGGCAAGGCAACACGGCGTTGCACCGAATTCAACGACTCCTGTCCAGTCGACGATTCAAAAATCAATCCACCTTTCTCGAACCCGAAAACACCAACGGCCGAACGTTTGCCTCGGTCTGCCAACGCAACCAACTCCGAGAACGATATCGATTGCTTAAACAAACTGGTCATCCCATCGGCAACGGCCATCGAGAGCTGCGTTCCACTGCCAAGTCCATGGTGTGGCGGTGAGCTTTCTTCGACCGTGATTTCACACGCGGGAAGCTGATCCAGCCCCAGCAGCGATTGAACACGTTCGGCGATCGGACGAAAACGCGCCTCGTAGAATTCTTCGCACTGAAACTTCGCTGATTGGCGAACGCAGATTTGCGTCTTGGGGCCAGCAACCATCACGCCAACGCCACCAAACGGCGCGACTGTATCCAGCAAACCAAAGTGCAATCGCGCCCCGGTGCCAACGCGCACTTCGCCTGCGTCAGGTCGCAAGGAATCAGCGTTTGGCAAGTCGGTCATTGATAGTCCTGCACAGCATGTCAAACGCGATATGTTCGTCCTTGCCGGCCGTCTTGTCGATCAGTGGCCGAAGATTTTGTAGCTGCTGATGGATCGAATCGGGCTCCAGCAGATGAGTCCTGGTCGCCAAAATCGCCGCTTCCAAAACCGCATGCTTGGCCCGATTGAAACCGAAAAAAGGCCGAACAACCTTGCTTGCCACGACTTTGCAATCCAAACGCAATCGCTGGCTTTCAGCATTCGGATCAATTTCAACTTCCACGGCAAACCATCGATGACAGTCTTTCAGGACATGAAACCGTCCTGTGTCGTCGGGTTGCACGATTGCGCTAACGTTCTCGATCTCTCCGACCGCGGCACTCGCCATCAACATCACATCGTCGGTGATATGAATCACCGCCGATTTTGTCAGCGCCAGATTCTGATAAGTCCGCGAGGTCGAAAACGGCTTGAGTATAAATGTCGTTAACTGTGAATCGACTTCTGGTCCCATCGGTGCAATGTTGACTTGGCCATCCAAGTCTACTGTCGTTACGATCGATTCCAAGATCATTGCGGTGCCTTGGAATACTTCGACGAGATCTTTACGAAGTTCTGCATGATCCGATCGCCACTCTTTGACAAGATCGATTCGGGATGAAACTGAACGCCAAAGACTGGGTAGTTTTGATGCCGAATTGCCATGATGACGCCGTCATCAGTCTGCGCTGTCACATTCAAATCGTCTGGCAGATGATTCGGGTTGATCGCCAACGAATGGTAACGCCCAACCTCCATTGGCGAAGGGCAATCTGCGAATAAACCTGTTTCGTCATGCTGGACCAACGAAGCGCTGCCATGAACGGGCCCGCAGCGGCTGACCACTGCGCCAAACGCGACCCCAATGGCTTGATGGCCAAGGCACACACCTAGAATCGGTGTCGTCGGTGCGAACCTACGAATGATATCGACGCTACAGCCCGCGTCTTCAGGTCGTTTGGGTCCTGGAGAAATCACAATCGCTTGCGGCGCCAATGCTTCACAACGAGCAACATCGAATTGGTCGGCACGGACGATTTGCGTGTCACAATTCAACCGCCGCAGGTAACGCGCGAGGTTGTGAACAAAGGAATCGTAGTTGTCGATAAGAAGGATCATACGATTCAGCGACGTCCTTCGCCTGGGATTGGTGTCGACACAAGCCATGGTCGTCACGCGCGGCCCGAAAGCCGCGAGGAAAACTCTCGCGCTGCGAAAGTTGACTTTGTAGTGATGGATAGCTAGCGACGTGGTTTCGCGAATTTGATCTTTTCAATCAACTTGATGGTTCGATCACCGTCTTTGTAACCGCTAACCGCCGTGATCGCTTCGATAACGTAGGCATATCGCAAATTGTAATCGGTATCGATTTCCAGCTCAGGACCTTCGCCTTCTTCACCATCCGATGGACCACCAGCGGCAACCAACGCGGCGATGTTGGCACGCAAGTTATCAAAATCGGTACCGAGATTCGTTTGGTTATTCAAAGTCATCGATGTCAAACTGCCTTTGTCGTCCGCTTTCAGGCGAAGCGTCAGTGGCAATTCCGTTGGATCAATATTGGCGGCGCCATCACCAGCAAGTGGCATGCGAATGCTAAAGTCGCCTTCCATCTCAACGATCTTGAACGTCATCACAAAGAAAACCAGCAGCAGAAAGACGATGTCAATCATGCTGGTCATATTCAGCTCTTGCTTTTCCTCGGACATTTCGCGTCGAAGCTTCACGATCGATCCTCCTTTGCCCTGAGAGCAAAATTCTCGAGATTCTCTTCTTGGCAAACTCGAATGATCTCCTGCACATCACCGGCTGCACAATCTTTGTGAGCACGGATGATCACATTCGCGTCCGTCGCGGATTTCTTTTCCGACTTGATGACGGCCAATTCCAGCTTCAGTCCCGTTGGCAGCGTATCGGCCGTGTAGTCTTCACCGCTGACCACGACCAATCCGTCTTTTGCAACATGCAGGATGATTGGATATTCCAGCGGCGCCTCTGGTGGTTTGACCAGCTGGCTGTTCGGCAACACAACTTTGTCATTGGACTCAGTTTGTGCAAAGTTGATCAACACCATGAAAAACGCGATCAACTGAAAAACCATGTCGATCATTGGCGTCAGATCTCCCTCCGCCAGATCGGGCTTCTTTTGCTTGACCCTCATTGTATTAAGCTCCTTCTGCCTCAGGAGTAAAGTCCTCAAATCGGCTCATGAGGTCTTCGCTTGTAACACCGACTTCTAACATCAGTCGTGTCACTCGATTCCGCAGAATGTTGTACGCTGCGATGGCCGGAATCGCGATTGCCAAACCAATCAAGGTTGTGAACAACGCCGTCGAAATCCCTTCCGCCAGGTCGGCAGGTTTTGGTGTGTTTGTGCTGGTCGCGATCACACGGAACGATGCGATCATCCCTTGGACTGTCCCAAACAATCCGATCATCGGACTCAGGTTTCCAATCAACGCCATGTAGCTCAATCGGTGTTCCAGCTTCAAGCTTTCTTCTTCGCCGACTTCTTGCATTCCTTCGATGGCTTTGTTGTAACCACGGGAAAGTTTTGCCAGTCCGGCAGAAAGCACTTGTCCCAAAACCGATTCGTCAGTGCGAGCCATATCGTAGGCTTCTTGGAATTCTTTCTCGTTCAGCCGTTCCTCGAAAGTATCGATTAATTCTTGAGGGCACAACTGGTCGCGTCTGGCTGCCAACATGTTCATGACAAACAGCGAAACGAGCGTCACTGAGAGCAGCAAGAAAATAACGAGATACATCCAACCCAAAGATCGAATGATCCAGGCCAGAAGATTTTCCTTCGGTTTCTTTTCATCGTCTTTAGCGCCACCGTCATCTCCGTCGGCACCCCCGTCCGCTGCTGGGTTATCCACAGGGGCATCAGCGACTGGGTCGTCGGCAAATTCGTCGTTGTTCGCGGATGCAATATTGGTAATGGTCAGGCAGGCGACCAAACTCAAAAGGGCCAACAACATAAAGCGTCCGCGGCCTGGTTTGGTTGCGGCTGGAACCTGAAAGACATGCGTGTCGGTCATCTGGCGATGCTCTCCGAGAAAAGGCTGAGTGGGAGAATTGACGGGTGAAATCGCGTTCATGCGACTACTTCCTAAGTGAATAGAATAATCTAGCGAACGTACTCAAACATCCACCCCGCTGTCGGAATTGTGCTTCGGCAGCAAATCTAGAGCCGGACAATCGGGACTACCCCGCAAATCTCTGCTTAAAAACAACGCCAATTGCCTAAAACAACGTCCTGAAGCCTTCTGGCTGACTGAAAGCCCCGAGTGCCGCGACAAAAAATGTCTTCGAGGTCATTTTGGTAACCCGACGCGTGAGCGAGGGACATCAATCTTGAGTGGGGCCCACGCTCACGCTTTTTGAAGTTGCGTTTTTCTGGTAACCCGAAGCGTTTGAGCGTTTGCGAGGGACAATCATTTTGGCTCGGTCCCTCGCTCACGCTCTCACGCTTCGGGGGCGATTTTTCGAACCCCAAACGTCGACGCCAGGCAAATCAGGAAGTTCTGTTATGGATCGTACGTTCGATCAAGCCA
>CAYNNP010000386.1:0-4480 GCA_964398215.1 uncultured Pirellulaceae bacterium
CTTCTTGTTGAATTGGGTGGCTTGGTTCGCTCGGCTGCAGAACGCGGTTGCCGATGCTCAAAGTATTTGTTCAAGAAGCCCGCACGCGTGATAAGTCGCTTTTAGGGTTTTGCTTTCCGCCCGCTCGGCGCGGCCGAACGATCGCTGTGCTCGATCTTCTAATGGAAGAACAGTCGAATCATATTCCCGACGTTGTGTGCGAACACTGTGGTAGCGACCGGGTTGTTTTAGTCGGGACAGAATCGAAACCAAGTTGGCGCGAGTTGCTTGGCTGGACAACGCCACTTTTATCAGCCGCCGTGCGTTAGCACCCGGTTATTGCCGCACGAACCGGGAGCTAACGCTCTGCGGCTGATGAGCCAACCAAAAACAGAGGATCATTCAGCGTCCTGCTCGGTTGCGACCTCTGGTTTGCATTTTTGAAGGTAAAATCCCCAAGCGAAATACATCAGTGCGCATACCGCGTAGCCACCGGCGTACTCCAAGACATAGCGCCGATTGGTTTCGTCTAGCACCATGCTTCCCCAGCTTTCAGGTCCCAGTGGTACAAACAACTGGTTGCCTGGCAATGGTGAATGCATGACGCCGAACAGCGTGAATATCGCTGCCACGACCATCACGATCGCCGCCACGTTTAGCTTGCGATCGATCGCTGCAGCCAAGGCCCACGCCCAAAAAAGGCTGGTCAAAATAAATCCGCTGGATAGCATTCGTAGCGTTTGCAGATTGCCCGCGAGTTCAGGATTGCCGACATCAGAAATCGTCTTTCCAAAATCACCCATCAATTGATCGGAGTAGTTGAAGGCCAGGAACGCCAACGCGGGAAGGCAGGCTACCGCAACTGCGGCGTAGTGCTTTTTGGGAGTCGCCTGAAAACTCTGAGCCGTTATTTCGACTCCGATAAATACCAAGATCGGCATGATCACCGGCACGGGAATCCATGCGTTCAGAATCTGAAAATAGCCTATCAAACCGGCGGTACCAATCAACAACGCTGTGGCCAGTGTATAAGCCGCGCGACCGCCCATCGCTTTGTATGCTGGGTGACCGATGTACGGAGTCGTTTGAATGACTCCTCCCGATAGCCCCGCCAACAGTGTTGCAATTCCTTCAATCGCGATCACCGTTGGCGTGTGATAGTCGTCGCCAGCAGCCGCAGCACTCTCTGTACAATCGATGCCTCCCACAACAGTTCCGATCGCGAACGGAAACGCAATTGGCAAATACTGCAAGGCGTCAGAAAACGATGAAACCCAACCGAACTGCCAAGCGTCTAGCCAGGCCGTTGGAAACCAGTTGACCGCCGTGTCAGTGCTAGGCAAATGGTATCCTGGTGCCTCCGCGAAACACATGATGTAGTAAATGATCCCAGCAACGATCAACGCAGCGAGCGTCCCTGGCGTGCGACCCGGTAAAGGCAGTTTTGCGATCAAGCTGGTCAAAACCAAACCGAGCGCAAGCATGCCCGGTAATGGATTGTGAAAAATGTGCATCAACGGCATGAAGCTAATCAGCACCAAAGCGATCGCAGCCAGTGACCCAAGCAAACCAGCGCGCGGGACAACCCGGCGGATCCAGTTGGTCATTGGCGCTAAAACCAATTTGAGAATCCCGCTCAGGACGATGCACCAAATTCCAATGTGCCAAGTTCGCATCGCGGCCGCCATCGAATCGAGCCCCAGCTCGCTGACACCGATTGCATACGATGGACCCAAAATGAAAAACACAAACCCGAAGGTTGATGGCGTATCCAAACCCAACGGCATTGCAGTCACATCGGAACTGCCTGTTTTCTTTGCCAGCCGGAACGCTAAGAAAAAGAATGCGAGGTCGCCAATCACCACTCCCAGTGCCGTGCCTGGCACCATCGCAGACACCACGAACTCTTGCGGAAATCCAAATATCTGTGTCAGCAACAGGACCAAGAACATCAGCCCCGTCACATTGTCCAACATCAACCCGAAAAACGCATTGATGTCTCCAGGACGTGCCCAGCGGTACTTCGTTGAATTGACAGTTTGATCGGACAAAGCGTTTTCCCGCTAAAAATGATTTGGATCCCAAGCCGTCATCGTGCGGGAAAACGCCCAATCGCCAAGTACAAGGACGCGTTTTTTTAAAAAAATGTCCCCAAGTTGGGTGATTCGGTTTGCATTAGGTGTCGAGTTAAGGGATATTGGGCACCGTTAAATCTGACTAACGGGGAGCGTGTCCGCAATGCAAGAAGTCTTGCGGTTCACCTGTCGTCTTGTCGCGTCTCCAAAAAGCGGATTTAAGGCGCAGAATCTTATCTTATCCACTATTCTAGCGGGAGCCGCATGATGATCTCTCCAACCAAAACTCTCTCGAAACCAGCCAAGAGAAAGAAGTTGACAACGCCAGAAATCGCCGACGAAACCTTGCTTGCTCGCTATCTCGAGACGGCAGACCGGAGTCTGTTTGAGCAGCTGATGCAGAGGTATGAGAGCGAGATCTTTAGTTACTTGCGGCGATACATTGGCAGCGCAGAACTTGCCGAAGACGCTTTCCAAGGAACTTTTCTACAAGTTCACTTGAAGTGTGCCCAATTTGATTCGAGTCGTCGATTTCGCCCCTGGCTTTACGCCATTGCAACGAACCAAGCCATCGATGTTCAGCGCCGGAACAAGCGTCACCGAATGGCCAGCCTTGATCGCTCGTCGTCGGATGATGAACAAAGAGGCAGTTGGAGCGAAAAACTTGTTGGAACAGCAATTGATCCAGCGGCCGCAGCGTCAGGCGTTGAACGCGAAAATTGGGTTCACGAGGCGGTCGCGACACTTGGTCAGCCGATGCAAAAAGTGATCCACTTGGTGTATTACCAGGGAATGAAGTACCGAGAAGCCGCTGAAACGCTCGGTATTCCCGTTGGTACCGTCAAAAGCAGACTTCATTCTGCGGTCAACCGATTAAATGTGCTTTGGGAAGAAAGCCACCAGAGTATCGATTCCTAACAGGATTGCTTTCTGGTAAACGATTTAGATAGCGAGCATTATGCTGAACCAGGGTGATGTTCGCGCCGTACAAGATGTTAATGTCGAGAGATTGATCACCCGATCTTAATTTTTTGCTCTCAATCCCACCTCTGAATTCCACGGCAATGCACGAAGACCTTCTTGGTTACGTTCTCGGTGCCCTTGAACCCCACGAGATGCAACGCATCGAGCGATTGCTGCGTGAAGATCCTGAGCTGCGCATGGAGCTGGCAAGGATCAAGGAATCGCTGGAGCCTTTGGAGCAAGACTCATTAGTATTTGAACCGCCAGCCGATTTGGTCTCGCGGACGATGGATGCATTGCCGGCATTCGAGCCAACGAATCCAGTTGAGTTGCCATCGATGGTATCGGGTAACCGCACTCGTGGCGATGGCGAGTTGCGTTGGATGGACATTGCTGGCGGATCGATCGCAGCTGCTGTGTTATTGGCGTTGATGCTTCCAGCACTTGCCAATGGAAGATTTCAGGCGCGCAAGGCTGGTTGTGCGGATCAGTTTCGAAACTTGCACAGTTCTTTAACGACGTTCGCAATTCGCAGTCCAACAGGCCGGCTTCCAGCGGTTGCACCACAAGGCCCCGAAGCATTCGCTGGCGTTTACGCAGTTCGATTGAACGACGCCGGACTGCTCGACGAAGAATCCAATCTTTGGTGTCCATCGCTGGGAAGTTTAGAGTCGCGCTCGCAAGCAACACGCAACAGCGATTCGTTAATCACGCGTTCAACCAGCTCGCAAATTGTTCCATCGGTACCACAACTACACAAAGCCGACGAGCAGTTGCTCAAGACTATCCAGCGAACCGCTGGCGGTGACTATGCCTACAGCCTAGGTGTTGTCGAGCAGGACACATACACATCGCCAAGGTTCGAGGCACGGTCGTCATTCGCAGTGATGTCCGACGCACCCCAAACCGTGGTTCAGAACGACGCCATCGTTGATGAGTATCTTGGGCACGACGGAGTCGGAATCAACATTCTTTATGAAGACGGAAGTGTTCGCTTCGTGAACGTTGAAGGGCTTGATGAAATTCCCGACAACCCAATGCTAAATCGCGAGGGCCAAGTCGAGGCAGGCGTCGACAGCGAAGACGCAACGCTAGGCTCAAGTTGGCAACCACCATTCCAAGCCGACATCAATCCCCATCAGCTGCACCTATAAAGCGTTTCAGCACCCACCGTTCGTAGTCCCGCCTTCAGGCGGAAATTCCGGTTTGTTGAATAATTCTCTCACCAGTCCTCTTTCGTGCTTTAGCTGAGGACGAAGAAGAACTGGACCGTCAAAAACCGGGGCTATCGCCCATCGGCTCATTTGCGCTGTCGGCGCCGAGTTGGATAAACTGCGAGATCATGCAAATGCTGCAGCAGTTGCACTCACTCATGATTCAGAAACCTTTGAGCCGCAGGGCGATAGCCGGCGATAGCCCCGGTTTCGAGCACAGAAAGGCCGGAGAGGCTGTGACTCTTTTAC
>CAYNNP010000387.1:0-4429 GCA_964398215.1 uncultured Pirellulaceae bacterium
CCGAACCATCTTGCTTTAGTGACTCAGGTGTTGGTGTTTCTTTGGTTATTTGCAACACCAAAAAGACAGTGGCAATGACCAAGAGGAAAAAAGCTGCTGCCGCGATCAGCAGCGTTGGCAGATTCGATTTTGGCGGAATGTCTTCTACGTTATCGACCGTTTTGGAAAGACGTTTTGCCCATTGCTTGACTGTGGCGTTACCACTCCAGATTGGTGACAATAATGATGCTCCTGGAGTCAATAGCCATGTTTCGGTGTCTTCCCCATCACGGTAGCGGACGCGCAAGTAGTCCAGACGCAACGGATTAACAAAACGAGAATAGTGTCCAATCGATACTTCATCGATCGACGAAAGAGGAATCATTTCATTGATACCGCCTGCGTTTATTTCAATCGCGTTTCCAGTCAGACGAGCCTTACCTTTGCCGGTGTAGTTCCATAGGAATCGGCCCATTGCACTGCGAACGTGTTCGGGGCTGGAAAAGAGGCAGTCCGTCCATTGCGAAAAATCAGTCGTTGGTATTGTGTCAATCATGGGTAGGTCATGCTCTAGCGGGTGTTGAGAATGAGCAAGGCAACGTTGGAGGACTTCAGCTAATTCTTGGGCTGATTGGAAACGATCGTCAGCTTGTTTGGACATCAGTTTGCGGATGATAGCGCACAGCCATTCAGGGATGTCGGGATTGATCTCTCGAATGGCCGTTGGCTCATCGTCAGTGATGCGGCGGAGTACGCCGTAGCTTGTCTCGGCGCGAAATGGCGCACGCCCGGTGCACATTGTGTGCAGCACGCTACCAAGGCTGAACAGATCACTGCGATGATCAACCGTTTCGGCTCGCGCTTGCTCAGGCGACATGTACAGTGGTGTTCCTGTCAGCATTCCGGAAGTCGTGAGGGTTGCATCATCCACGGCGCGAGCGAGTCCAAAGTCCGTCAATATCGAACGTGCAACGGTGCTGTCGAGCAAGATGTTGGACGGTTTGACATCGCGATGGACCAGCCCCTGAGTGTGCGCGGCGGCAAGTCCGTAAGCAGCGTGCATGCCAATCCGCAGTATCTCGCGCAGCTCCAACGGACCCTGGTCATGTATTCGTTTCTGCAAGGTGACGCCGTGCATGTATTGCATGACCAAATAGGGAGTTCCCTGCCACTGGTCGACTGCGTAGATCGGCAAAACATGGTCGTCGATCACGGCCGCAGCCGCTTGGCCTTCGCGACGAAAGCGAGCCCGTGCGGCGCCCGAAGCTGCCAAGTGCGGCAGTAGGACTTTGATCGCGACGTATCGGTGCAGGCCCGCATCAAACGCTTTGAATACCGCGCCCATGCCTCCTTTTCCTAAAATGCCAACGATTTCATAACTGCCGATTCGGCCCATCATGTTTGGGTCATCGGTTGGCCCCAGCAATCGAGTCAATTGTTCATGTTCAAATGCACGATGTTGATCCTCGTTTTCAAAATCAGTTTCGTCCAGCAGAGCGGATTCGTTCTTTAATGACGACGAAGTACGCAACGCGATTTCCACATCGCTCCACCAATCGTCATCGCCAACGGTGTTTTCCAGCGTAGCACGGCAGGCTTCGCATGTTGAAAGATGCGATTCGACTTCGGCTGTTCGTTGATCGACCAGCTCGCCAGCGATGAACGCCGCCAACTCATCACCTTGAAGGCAGTCAGTAGAGGTTTGCATTATGTTTCGCTCCATAGATCTGATAATTCTTGGACCTTCTCTTTTAATCGAGCCATAACTCGACAACGAGCGGCATACACTGCGCCGACTGATCGTTCGTGCACAGCAGCGACTTCGGCGGCGGGTCGTCCTTCCATCGCGGTCGCTTGAAAGATCGCCCAAGTTGTTTTGGTGAATTCGGGTTGCAGTTCGTTTGCCGCCCAGCGGATCGCCTCCAGTCGGCTTTCCCTCAGCAATGTCATCGTGAGCTGACAATCTGCGTTTTCGCCTGCGCTGCCCGTTGCCGCAATGGTATTCAGCACTTCGGCAGCGCTTGACGTGCCAGTGGCCCGATCGGGTTTCAGCCGTGTCAGTGCGTTGACGATTGCATTGCGAGAAACGCGTCCCAACCAATTGCGAAAACGCGGACCATTGTCAGTGCGTTTCCACTTGCCAATTGCTTTGGCCACCGACGCGAACACAGCTTGAGTCAGATCATCTGCATCTGCATGTTGCATTCCGCGTTTACGAGCCATTCGATACACGACCGGCCGATAGACAGCAACAAGTTCTATCCATGCAGCCTCATCCTGCGGGTCTTTTACCCGCAGAATCAGGCTTTCGTTCGTTTCTGGCCATTCGCTCATGTGTGTCTCTCTACCTTAGTTCACACACGCTTGCAGATTCCTTACACGAAAATACGAGCGGTGAGAACAAAAATCAGCCCCAGAGACCCTTCACCACCGCCTCGCATTCGGATTTCAGCAGTTTGTGCGTTGGTTTTTCCCGCGTTTTTCTGGTAACCCGAAGCGTGAGCGAGGGACAACGAGAATCTCCCCGCTGACGCGTTTTGGAATTGCGTTTTTCGGGTAGGCCGGACCGAGCAAACGCTGCAATTGCCGGAACTTCGGACGTAAGTAGAAACGTCATTGATAGTGTAGTCTCTGCGACACAATGAAGGCGTTTGCGCTGTTCCGGCACTGTCGTGTCCTCGGTCCGGCCTACAACCAAACATGACATGTAAAAGCGCAACTCCAAAACTCACGGGCCACAGTGGGAAAGTGAATCCAACCCGGCGATCAGTTACAATGGCACATTGCCAATCTTTTTGCGTCCGGATTGATACATCTAACGAAAGACAAACCCATCATGAATCGCTTGCTCTGCTTGTTTGTTTGCACTTGGGCTGCTGTTTCGTTCGCCGAAGAAACTCTGAGTCCCGAAACGGTTGTCGACATTGGTTCTCGTCGCGAGCTGTTCGTGGATGATTTGCTGATCGGACAGTTCGACGGCACCAAACTGAAAATGCACCAACCGCAGCTTCTGCGCCGGATGCCGAATCGGCCTTTTGGTCACTATGCCACCGTGTTGAAGGATGGTGATCGACTGCGGTTGTACTATCGTGGTGACAAAGTTCCTGGGGCACACTGGCGTAACGGTTGGGGCAAATACCACGAGGGCGAAGTCACGCTTTATGCGGAAAGTACTGATGGGGGCACCAATTGGGTAGAACCTGATCTTGGTATTCACGACGTGCCGGAAATCCCCAAAGGAAATGTCGTCATCAACTTGAGCGAAGATACCTTTCTTGTGACTCAAAACTTTTCACCCTTCATCGATACACGGCCCGATGTTCCAGACGACGAACGCTACAAGGCACTGGGTGGTGGTCGATATCCGGCGGAAAATTGGAGCAGTTGGAAAGCACCTGAATCACGCAAACAACTGCGAGACAAATATGGCCCCGGCGGATTGAAAGCACTTGCATCGGCTGACGGACTTCATTGGCGGTTGCTACGTAAGGAAGCCGTCTTGGATGAAGATATCGGCAGCTACGATTCGCAAAACGTTGCCTTCTGGTCGGAAGCCGAGCAGCAGTATGTTTGCTACTTCCGCTGGTTCGATAAAGGTCGGCGAGCGATTCGTCGATCGACCAGCAAAGACTTTTTGAATTGGACCGAGCCGGTCAACATGCAAGCCAACGCCGAGGGCGAACATCTTTACACAAGCTGTACTCAGCCGTACTTCCGGGCGCCACACATTTACATCGCGTTGCCAACACGATTCCAAGCCAGCAAGGGATCGATCACCGACATCGCATTCATGGCGACTCGCCCTGGCAGCGATCACTACCATCGTCATTTTAAAGAAGCGTTCATTCGTCCTGGGCTTGGAAAACGCGGCTGGGGAAATCGGGCAAACTATGTGACCCAAAACGTCGTGCAAACAAGCTCCAACGAGATGAGTATGTTCATGTACGGCGGTGGCCAATACGTGATGCGTCTGGATGGATTCATCTCGATCAACGCAGGTTTCCAGCAAGGCGAATTCACAACCAAACCGCTCGTGTTCTCTGGCAGCAAACTAGAACTCAACTACTCCACCGCCGGTGCTGGCCAAATTCGCGTCGAACTCCAAGACGCCGACGGCAAACCGTACACCGGATTCGCACTAGACGATTGCAAACCAATCAAGGGCGACACCGTTTCCGAAACGGTCATGTGGAACGATAGTAATGACGTAAGTCAACTTGCCGGCAAGACCATTCAAGTTCGTTTTGTGATGAACGAGGCCGATGTGTATTCGATCATGTTCCCACAAAAGTGAACCCAGCCGAGCACCTCATTCAGTGAAGACGTCATCAAGGCAGTAGCGGAAGTCGTGAGCCGTCGGCTGATTTGCGCCGAGTTGGATGAACTGAGCGGAGATCATGCAGATGCTTCACTCATGATTCAGAAACCTTTGAGCCGCAGGGCGATAGCC
>CAYNNP010000388.1:0-4402 GCA_964398215.1 uncultured Pirellulaceae bacterium
GGGTTACCAAAAAACCCAATGCCCGACCAACAATGCTTTGCCCTGCTTATCTACCCAGGCCGTTTCATGCAGTCGCTTGAACTACTTCTTGGCGGGAACTCTTTCTAGAACGAAGTGGGGCAAATCTTTGGATGGGGCTGTTGGCGGATCGTCAGCGTTGGGCTGATTGGGCATGTGCAAGTGAAGCATGTCCTTGTCGAATTTATAAAACCCGATAGCTTTCTTGCCTGCTTTTGTACCGGTCGTCGCCTCAAACATGATCTTGTTGTACTTCTTTCCGAGTTCGGTATCGAATTTAAAGTCAACGTCTTTTGGGCCACCACGCAAATTGATTTTTTTGTCCGCCGTGAACTCGAAAATCATACTCAAAACGGCTGGCGGAGCGTCCATGCCGCGCATCGTTGCTTTGGTGACTTTCCACTTGCCGGTCATCTTCTTGATGTCCTCTGCCTTTTGCTTAGGCACGGCGGGCGTGTCCTGAGCGCTGGAGAATGAACTGGATGCAACAGCGATCACAAGTAAACCCAACACGATTCGATTTTTGAACATTTTCCGTTCCTTGCCTCTAAGGTGAATGATTGATTTTCAGACATCTTACACGATGGCCACGAACAAGATTGACCGAAAACACAGAAAGGCTTCGGTGATTTACAAACGCAGACGCGCGAGCTTTTTGCAGGTACGTTTTTGTGTAGTGTTTGATTGCAGGTCGGACCAAGGACGCGATACGTGCCGGAACAGCGCAAACGGCTCCATTGTGTCGCAGAGATCGCACTATCAACGACATTTCTACTTGCGTTCGATGTTCCGGCAATTGCAGCGTTTGCTTGGTCCGGCCTACCCCAAGAGCGAAACTTCCAAACGCATTCTTGCCCGATTCAAAGCGTTTTTAAATTCAGTCGGGCAGGAATGCCCAACCTACTTTGAAAAACTGCGGCTGGCCGCTGGCGCCGTCGTTTGACCATTCGTTTGTTGCTGCCGTATAGTCCTGTTTGATTGTCAAAGATAAAGATTGCGGCTGAACAGCGTAGCGGGACTTGCCAGTCAGTTTTGACTATGAAACTGAATTCCGGCAAATCCAACAGCGCCAAGAATCCAGCTGCAACGAAACAACGAATCAACAACACTGCGCGTCCACCACAAGAACGTAATGGCTGAACGAACCAAAGAACTTTTTCCAGACGCAAAGAAACTGTATTTGCTAGATGGCATGGCGCTGACTTACCGTGCCCACTTCGCCTTGATCCGCAGCCCCCGGTTCACATCATCCGGGCTTTGCACTTCCGCGGTGTTCGGCATCGCGAACGTCGTCGCCGACATTCTCAAACGTGAAAAACCGACTCATATTGCTGTGGCTTTCGATACGCCCGAGCCTACCGAGCGACACATCATTTTTCCGGAATACAAAGCTCAACGCGATGCGATGCCCGAGGATATCGGCGAACAGCTTCCGTGGATCGACAAACTGTTTGACGCGCTGAATATCAAATCCATTCGCATGCCGGGCTATGAAGCAGACGATGTCATTGGCACGCTTGCTCATCAAGCCGCTGAGGATAGTTTTCAAACCTGGATGGTCACTCCCGATAAAGATTACGACCAACTGGTTCGCGAGAACGTCTTTGTTTACAAACCTGGACGCAAGGGCGGTACGCAAGAGATCTTTGGTGTGCCCGAAGTACTGGAAAAGTGGAATATCGAATCGGTTGATCAAGTGATCGACATCTTGGGTTTGATGGGCGACTCCAGTGATAACATTCCTGGCGTCCCTGGGATCGGTCCGAAGACTGCGCAGAAGCTGATCGAAAAATTCGGTTCCGTCGAAAAACTACTCGAAAGTACTGATGAGCTGAAAGGAAAGCAGAAGGAACGCGTCGAGGAAAATCGCGAACAAGCGATCTTGTCCAAAAAGTTGGTCACCATTCAGCTCGACGTGCCTCATGAACTGAATTTGGATTCGCTGTTCGTTCAGGAGTATGACGAACAGAAACTGCGGACTTTGTACATGGAACTGGAGTTCGATTCACTCGGCAAGAAAGTGTTTGGCAAAACGTTTTCTTCCGCACAAAGCCGTGCGAAGGTGATCCGTGAAAAGCGTGAAGCGGAGATTCAAAAATCGCTCTTTGATGATGAAGTCGTCAAAGAAAAGACGATCAAAGATGTTTCTCATGACTATCAGATCGTTCAAACCGCCGAGGAACGAAAAGAGCTGATAGCGAAACTGGAACAGCAAAAGGTGTTCTGTTTTGACACCGAAACAACGGGACTGGATCCGCGCCGCGCGCTACCGCTTGGGATCGCGTTCTCGTTCCAGTCGCATCACGGCTACTATGTTCTTTGTCCCGAAGATCGTGAACAAGCACTCGAAGTACTGGCTGAGTTCCAGCCGCTGTTCGCGGATGAATCGATTGCAAAAATCGGACACAATCTCAAGTATGACATAACGCTACTGAAGTGGCACGGCATCGATGTCGCTGGCGAACTGTTCGACACGATGCTGGCGCATTCGATGAAAGAACCCGAGATGCGCCATGGTCTGGATTATTTGTCGAAATTGTATTTGGGTTACCAACCGATTCCGACCAGCGATTTGATTGGACCCAAGGGTAAAGATCAAAAGAACATGCGAGACGTTCCGGTTGAAGACGTCGCCCAGTACGCATGCGAAGACGCTGATGTAACATTGCAAGTTGCCGACGCGATCAAACCCGATATCGAAAAGCGAGGCGTCAGTAAAGTTTGCTACGAAGTTGAATGTCCGTTGATTCCAGTCCTGGTCGACATGGAGTATCAAGGCATCCGATTGGATACCGATGCACTTGGCAAATTCGCAGATCGCTTGGCGGGCGAAATCGATGACTTGCGAGCACGGATTGTGTCCGCAGCTGGGCACGACTTTAACATCGATTCGCCAAAGCAATTGGGGGTCGTTCTGTACGAAGAATTGGAGTTGGAGAAAAACCCCAAGAAGACGTCGACGGGCCAATATACGACTCGCGAAGCGGAGCTCGAACGGCTTTCGTCCAAGCATCAAATCATTGCCGATGTCCTGGACTATCGTAACGCCCGAAAGCTAAAGTCGGTTTATGTCGACCAGCTTCCGAACTGGGTTGATGAAACCACAGGCAAACTGCACACGCACTACAGTCAGTCATGGACCGCAACCGGACGTATGCAGTCCAACAATCCGAACTTGCAAACGATTCCAATTCGCAAGCAGCGAGGCAAAGACATCCGCGCTTCGTTCGTTGCACGCGACGATGACCACCTGATTCTGTCCGCTGATTACTCGCAGATCGAACTCCGGGTGATGGCAGAACTCAGTAAAGACCCGGCGATGATCGAGGCTTTTAAGAATGGTGATGACATTCACACAATCACCGCGTCAAAGGTTTACCACGTTGACCCTGATGACGTCACGCGTGAGATGCGAGACAAAGCCAAAACAGTGAACTTTGGAATCATCTACGGCATCAGTGCATTCGGGTTGCAGCAGAGACTGAATATTCCGCGTGCCGAAGCCAGGGACTTGATCAGCAACTACTTTGAAAAGTATCCGGGCGTTCAGGAGTACATTGATCGGACGATCGCATTCGCGAAAGAAAACGGATACGTGGTCACGCCTACTGGCCGGCGACGATACATCCGCGACATTAATTCTCGGAGCAAAACCGTTGCCAATTCGGCGGAGCGGTTGGCCATGAACAGTCCGATCCAAGGCACAGCGGCTGACATGCTGAAACTGGCGATGATCAAAGTTCATCGGGTGCTGAAAGACGGTGGCTTTCGGACCAAAATGCTGTTGACGGTGCACGATGAAATTGTTTTCGACATGCACAAACAAGAGCAAGAAACCGTGATGCCAGCAATTGAAAACGCAATGAAATCCACTCTACCGATGGATATTCCCATCGTGATCGAAATGGGCGTGGGCGAAAATTGGCTTCAAGCTCACTGATTCATCTGGCTGCGAAACGCCATAGGTTTGTAATGTGCAAGGCTGATGGGTCAGACCACTTGCGCCAAAGAACAGACATGAATTCACGAACAATCGTTCTCGCATTGCTGCCGTGCCTAGTTCCGTTCGCTGGATGCGCTCGATTGGCACAGCCCAACGGGCCGATAAATTACCAGCAGTCACGAGCAGTCATCAATGATCCGTATCCACAAAGCGACGTGGGGCCGAGCGATCTAGGGATGCGGCCTCCCGGATTCGAGCAGCCGTTGCCCGAACCGGTTCGCGGACGATTAGCCCACGACTCGATGCCGTGGGTAATCGACCCCCTGCGACGGTAGTTGACCTTGATAGAAAGCTGGTGGCGGAAGTCGTGCATTTAAGCGACCAAGGTTGCCCCGCAATTCGCCAGCCACGGAGTGGCGACATGCTGTAGCCTTGGGCGCG
>CAYNNP010000389.1:0-4367 GCA_964398215.1 uncultured Pirellulaceae bacterium
GCAATAGAGGAGAGAGGGTGAACCCAGCAATATTTTTTTTGATGGTGGTTGTCGCCAGCGTTGTAGATCGAAACCACTTGCGAAGCACTTTCGCAATAGAGGAGAGAGGGTGAACCCAGCAATATTTTTTTTGATGGTGGTTGTCGCAATGGCGACATGCGCTTTACTGGTTGTAGCCATCGTGAAACGCTGTTATCTGGTCGCGCCATCGGGAACAGCGATTGTCAAAACAGGCCTTGGCCCAGACATGGTGTCAATGCGCGGGATGCTGATCTATCCGGTAATCAACCAAGTCCAGTTCGTGTCGTTGGAGTGGCAGGAAGTCAAAATCGAATTTGGTAACCCGCTTCGGTTCGCCGACGGCGAAGCAAAATTTGACGCGACCGTTTGGGTCTCTCAAAGAGAGCAGGACGATTTGATCATTGCGGCTGCCCAAAATTTTGGCGAACGATGTAGCAATCCGCAGTTTCTTTGCGATCTGTATCGTGACTCGCTTCGGCAAGCGATTGAGAAAATCGCCAAGAGTGCCAATCTCGCTCAATGGAAGGATGATACTTTGTCGGTCAGCGTCGACCTAAAACTTGCGTTGAACGATACGTTGGAAAAGTTCCACATCACCCAGCGTGTTTGCATTTCATATCGGGAAACTTAGTCGCCATGGTTGCTGCGCTGGCAAGTCAGAAATTGGGGCTGAGGATTGTTTGCCGCTGGCAACCCCCTGAATGAACGAAGAATCTTTCTTTTGGTGAATACTTTTCTGTGAAATGCAAAGTCGCAACGGCGTAACTTGCAAATGGCCCTTGATGACAGTTTGCCTTGCGGTGAAAATGATCGCAGACAATTCAACGACGGCAAGAGGAATCATAGATGTTCAAGGGACTGGGAAATCTTGGAAACATTGCGTCCATCATGGGATCGATGCAACAGTTACCTGATAAGATGAAAGAGCTGACCGACCGCATGAAAAGCGAGATGGTCACAGAAAGTTCAGGTTGCGGACATGTCACCATCACAATGAATGGTGTTGGCGAAGTTCAAAACGTGGACGTTGCAGCTGGTGTCGATGCAGCGATGTTGGCCGATGCATTCAAGGAAGCTAGCAATGCCGCCGGGAGTGCCGCCAAGCAAATGTATGCTCAAGCGATTTCCGACATGGTCGCCGAGATGAATATCAATGTTCCTGGCATCGACGGCATGCTGAACAGCCTGACAGGGAACGGTTGATCAGATGGACAAACACGCCGGTGCTGTTGCGGAACTCGTACAACAGCTTGGACGATTGCCGGGCGTGGGGCGAAAGAGTGCAGAACGCTTGGCCTTTCATTTATTGCGTGTGCCTGAGGCCGAGGCGATCGCACTAGCCGAATCAATTACCCGTGTCCGCAAAGACATTCGGTACTGCGAGGCGTGCTTTAATTTGTGCGAAGCCGAATTGTGTTCGATTTGTGCTGATGTTGGACGTGACCAGACGCGGCTTTGCATTGTCGAGCAACCGCGCGACCTGATGAGCCTGGAGCAATCCGCAGCGTTCCAAGGTGTCTACCACGTGTTGCTGGGACGGATTGCGCCCCTTGATGGCATTGGTCCAGACCAACTGACCATCGAAGCGTTGGTGGATCGTGTCAGGAAAGGAAATTTTGCGGAGGTTATAATGGCAACGAATCCGACGGTAGAGGGTGACGGCACATCGCTCTATATCTCCAACGTCTTGGCGGAGTTTCCTGTTGAAATCACCCGTCTGGCGCGAGGAATCACGGCTGGAAGTGTTTTGGAATATGCTAATCGGGAGATCATTGCCGATGCACTTAACGGTCGACAAAAACTATAATGAAAGGAACCAACGCGAACTCGCGTTTCTGTGCGGTATGATTCGGTAGGCAATATGTATTGCTGAACACGGACGCACAATTTTAGATAAAGAGAACTGCCATGCGTATGTCGGGGGTCCAAACACAGACCCAAATCCAAACGACCAAGCTTGCACCGCGGATGATCCAGTCAATGGAGATCTTGCAGTTGCCGATGCTTGCGCTGCAGGAACGTGTCGAACAAGAGATGAACGAAAACCCGGTCTTGGAGCAACAAGAAACGGATCCCAATGCGCCTGAAGAAGAGGTCGAAGTTCCCAATCCTGACACGCGCAGCGAGAGCGAGAAAGAACTGGTCGTTAACGACAACAGTGACAACTCCGAGGACTTTGAGCGTTTGCAAAACATGGTCTCGGACTTGCCCAGCACGTTCGACGATTCGTTCAAACGTTCGGCCAGCCGAATTCAAGAAGATTCTGATCGGCGTCATGACTTGATGGCGAACGCCCAGTCGCGCCCAGAGTCTTTGAATGATTTCTTAATTCATCAACTTTCAGAAATGGATATTGATGACCGCATGGAGAAAATTGCTGAGCGAATTATCAGCACGCTGGATGCACGCGATGGTGGACGTTTACGTGTTCCGCTGGCGGACCTGCTGCCGGCCGGTCACACCGAAGAGGACTTGGAGCTAGCAGAAGAATCACTTGGGATCGTCCAGAGTCTGGAGCCAGTTGGAATTGCGGCCAGAAGTTTGAGCGAGTGTTTGCTGCGACAAATCAAGCCGACGTTTGGGTTGGCTGAGGAAATGCAAACACTGGTCGAATCGCACCTGGAGGATCTTGCCGCGAACCGATTACCGCAGATTGAAAAGGCCACTGGCTACTCAATTGATTTGATCCAGACGGTTCGCGATGAATTGCACCATTTGAATCCTAAGCCTGGCGCGGCGTTCATGGAGACATACGTGCCAAATGTGACCCCAGACATCATTCTGGAGCAAGATGAAGAAGGGGAGTACACGGTTCGGTTGGATGATGATCGTGTTCCAAATTTGTACATCAGTGAATACTACCGCAAGCGTTTGCAAGACAAGAATTGCACCGAAGAAGAACGTGAGTTCATCAAACGGAAAATCAATAGTGCTCAGTGGTTGATTGATTCGATCGAGCAACGCCGAAGTACTTTGACCAAGGTTGCCGAGGCGATTGTTAAACATCAAAAGAAGTTTTTGGACGAAGGTCCCGAATCAATCGAACCTCTGAAGATGCAGCAGATCGCGGACAAGGTCGGCGTGCATGTGACAACAGTCAGTCGCGCGGTCGACGACAAATGGATGCAGACGCCTCGTGGCATTTTGCCGTTGCGTCGATTCTTTGTCGGCGGGACACAGACCGAAGATGGTGAAGATGTTGCGTGGGATGCGATTCGGATCAAGCTACAAGAACTGATCGACAAAGAGGACAAAAGCGATCCGTTTAGCGATGAAAAGCTTGTTGAAGAATTAAAGAAAGAAGGCATGGCCGTCGCGCGACGAACGGTCACGAAGTATCGCAAACGAATGGGCATCCCCAGCAGTCGACAGCGAAAAGACTGGTCGTTGGTAAAGAAGGGATCCTAGGACAATTCTGTTTCAGTTTCTGGGTTACGTTTTTCGGTAACTCCAAGCGTTTGGATTTCCACGAATAGCATTCCGTTTATCGAGGGCAATCACTTATGCGCCGCTGGAGACAAACGAAGATCACAACGTTGTTGACCGCGACGGTCGTATGCGCATCGTTTGCCGCTGGATATCGCAATGGCTCTGAAAAAACAAACAGACGCTTTGATGAACTGATCAAGTTGATCAGAAGCACCGTTGTCGCTGACGGTAGCTGGGAGGCGCTTGGCGGACCGTCAACGATCCCTTCCTCTTCGCAAAACAGTTCGCGTTGTTTCGTGCTTGGTTCGCCTGAATCCGTAGAGGAGCAGCGAGAACAGGTGACTGCTGGAGACATGGAGCGTATCCATTCCCAGGCAAGCGAACCTATCGATGAACGCGACATTCCTGCATCGGATTCGCCAAATGAGTGAATCGGCTGGAAAGTCAAAGACACGTATCTGCATCAGTTTTGTAGTGTTAACGTTGCTGGTTTTCGGAGCCTACGTTGCCGGTGAGAAACTGGGCGAACGCAAAGTTCATACGGAAGTCATTCGTGCATTCCGCCAGTTCTTTCCACAGGAGAATCAACAGCAGCAACCAGAAGAAATGAACGACATGGCCAATTCGGTTGATCCGTTTTCGGAAGACCCTTTTGGTAACCAGCCAAGTTCAGATCCGTTTGGGGGTAACTTCGCGGAGCCCGATCCTTTTGCAAAAGTCCGATAGTTGCTGGTTTTTTCAGTAGAGCTGTACAACCAATCCAAAATTAATCGAGTGCTTCCGCCTAGTCGTAGTTTTGGGGTAACGAAACTCGTCAAGCAAGCTGGCGTACGATTAGTTAACGGCGTTAGCCATTTCCGGTCACCAGCCCTCTTTCGTGCTTTACCTGAGGACCGCACAAGAAGCTGTGTCGGCCT
>CAYNNP010000390.1:0-4352 GCA_964398215.1 uncultured Pirellulaceae bacterium
TGGTTCCTCTCATTATCCAGCGACCCGAATTCTGCGGATCGTAAGTTAATCCGACCGCCGGAATGATGGTTCTTGCGATCCGCATGGTTGGTTAACTGCCTCGCTAAAGTCCGCCGATCTCTAGTAGTGGGGTTTGTTCCCATAAAAATAATTCTCTGCATCAACAAAGCCGCTGGTTTGCTCGCCAAAAACGAGTAATTGCTGGTCTTGAACAAACTTTCGAAATTTTCTTGTAAATCTGGCGGGCCGGTTGCAGTTATAGGCATTAAGACATTTGGGGGATCCTATATGTACTGATCGATTTCCCCTCATTTAA
Source organism: uncultured Pirellulaceae bacterium (assembly GCA_964398215.1). Taxonomy (GTDB): domain Bacteria; phylum Planctomycetota; class Planctomycetia; order Pirellulales; family Pirellulaceae; genus CAYNNP01. The sequence goes on from CAYNNP010000390.1 coordinate 317, forward strand.
TCTGTTCTTTTCGATGAAGGTAAACGAGCATGCGAAGACGTAAAGAAAAGTCATCAAGCAGGAATTTTCGCCCACAAGTTCAGTCTCTTGAAGACAGAAGACTACTTGCCGCTCACACGGTTGAAGTAACGGTCGAGAATTTGGCTCCCGATGGTGGTTTGGCTCTAACACCTGCGTTCGTGGGCTTTCACGATGGTTCATTTCAAATCGCTCGGCACTCGCGTTTCGCAGCGGCTTACCCAGGATTAGAGGAGTTGGCCGAAGACGGTATCGTGGACGGTCTTCGCGATCGATTTGCTGCCAGTACCAACGGTGTCGATGCGGTTCTTGGCGCTCCCGGGGGATTCGCTGGAGCCCCGGTTATTGAGCCAGGCGAAACAGCTAGTGCAACGATCGATGTTTCGGACAGCGAGATCAATCGATTCTTCAGCTATGCCAGCATGATCATTCCATCAAATGATGCGTTTATCGCGAATCTAAACTCTCGAGCCATCAGCGTATTTGGACCACAAGGAGATTTCCGTGGGCCGATCACGATCAACGTTTTTGGTCGTGATATTTTGGATTCCGGAACTGAAGTGAACAACCCGCAGGGCGATCCTGCTTTCTCAACCGAAGGCGGCACAGCGGCTGACGAGAATGGGGCGGTTCGTGGGCACCTTGGATTGGATGATTTCATTTCGACGGGGTTGCCGACGGGAGAAACCCTCATGTCGGCGTTTGACGCTCGTACGCCGATAGCACGAATAACAATCAGTTCTGCAACTCCTGTCGACGATGGGCATGGCCCAACGGTCAGTGGTGGAGGTGATGTTCTGGAAAGTGCTGCTGGGTTTGTTGATGTAGAAGTTGTCTACAGCGATTCGTCAGGTGTTGATCCAACAACGTTTGATAACAGTGACATCATTGTTGTTGGTCGTGGCGGGGCACGACTGAATGTTGTCAGTGTTACTAGCGATGCGGCCCCGGGTACAACGCCTGAAGTCGTTACGGCGACCTACCGAGTGGAAAAGCTGGACGCAACTGACTTTGCACCAGATGATAACGGCGACTATCGCGTGTTTGTCGAGCCACTGGAAGTCACTGACGCTGTCGGGAACTTTGCTCGACGTATCGAGGCTGGTCGATTCTCAGTGAGCATTGCCCAACAACTAGAAGTTTCGATTGAGAACTTGGCCGATCCTGGCGGCCTGGCGCTGACACCGCTGTGGCTCGGTGTTCATGATGGCACCTTCGATTTGGGAACACCCGGCGAGTCTGCAAATGGCTTTGGCGGTCTCGAACAGTTGGCTGAAACTGGCGAAGCTACCGAACTACGGGCACGGTTTGCTGCTGAGTCAGAAGGTGTGGATGCTTTCCTGACAGCACCAGGTGGTTTTGAAGGGGCCCCCGTCATCGAACCTGGCGAGGTGGCGACAACAACCATTGATGTTACCAACCCGCTCCTGAATCGATACTTTAGTTATGCAAGTATGCTGATTCCTTCGAATGACGCATTCTTTGCAAATTTGAACCAAACGCAGGTGCCGATATTTGATACTTCTGGACGCGTAACAAGACCGATAACCATCTTTGTGTTTGGCGAAAGCATCTATGACGCTGGAACGGAAGTCAATGATCCTCAAGGTGGTGCAGCATTCAGCACGGAAGGAGGCGATGCTGTCGACGAAAACGGAACAATTACTCGCTTGGGTGATCTGAACGCGTTCATCGGAACGGGAACACCTATCGGAGACTTGGAAAGAGCGTTCAATGGCCAAACTCCGATCGCAAGGATAACGATTGCTCCTCCAGGAGCAACGATTCCGACTGAAAACATGCGTCCAGTTGCAACCGCAGAAATTCCTACGGTCGCAGCATTAGATGCCAGCGCCGAAGTTCAAGTTGAAATCACTGACGCCTCTGGAGTCGATTTTAGTCAAGTCCAACCAAGCGACTTGATCCTGATCAAACGTGGCGGTGACCAACTAAATGTTACCGAGGTATCCTTCGATGCTCAGGATGGCACACAGCCTAAGACGCTGATTGCAACCTTCACGGTTACTTCTTCGATAGGTGATTCGTTTACCGAGGCCGACAATGGTGACTATCGCGTTCTACTACGAAGAGGCGCAGTTACCGATGGTAACGGACTGATCAACCTTAACATCGACGTCGGACGACTGGTGCTTGACCTGTAGGCCTCGGTTTCAGATCCGACGCCGGTCAGTCAGTCGATAAAGAACCAGCAAGCCAAAGTGGCTTGCTGGGAATCGAATCGGAGATCATGGCGCCAACGCCGACACTTGCAGTTTCAGCTGTAATTGAACCCGCGGTTTTGGCGCCACCAGCCAGCGATGGATGTCGTTGTTTTTCTTGAACTTCCGCCGCGCGGTGAGCTTACTTTTCGCCGATCGCAACAAGGTACTCTTGGCGATTCTCTTCTTCGCCGATTCCCGTTCTGATATACAAACGGTTGTCGACCGCGACAGGTGAAGCAAAGATCGATCCGCCGCTGGGGTTTTCGGCCAGCATATCAAACCGCTCGGGAGTAGCCGCGATAACATAGACCACGCCCTCCTCGTTGGCGATGTAAATTCGGTTATCGACCAATAGTGGTGATGCACTGATGCGACCGGAGAACAATCGTTTCTTCCACATCTCTTTGCCATCTTGCGTTCGCCAGCAATGAACGACACCACTATCGCTGACTGCAAAGACGTAGTTTTTGATAGTTAATAAAGATTGCTCGTAGCACTTCACTCGCTTTTCCCACAAAAGCCGCTCGCTGCCATCGCCGCTGACGCACCAAGTTCCTGCGATTGGATTGCCGCCGCTGATCAAGATGCGACGGTCGTCCCAAACCGTTGTTCCGCAAATCGCTTCTGTGCTTGAATCTACCTTCCAAAGCAATTTGCCCGTTTGTGGATCGTATGCTGTGATCATTTTCCCGCCGCTTAGCAGAACTTGTCTTTGGCTAGCGATGGTGGCAACGATTGGCGTAGCGAAATTCAAATTAACGGGCCGGTCGACTTTCCAAACTCGCTTTCCAGTCCGCGCGTTAATCGCGTACAGGCCGCTGTCTTTACCATCGTACTCGGCGGCAACAATGACCAATCCATCTTCGATGATAGGGCTTGCACCGTACCCAAACTGAAACATTGTCGGTTTGAATTCCGATACTTTTCTCTTCCAAAGGATTCGGCCACCTGGTGTAACCGCAGTCACCCAAATTGCGTCGTCGGTATAAAAAGAGACATAGATGTTTTCTCCATCAAAAGCAGGCGATGGCGATGCGTGCGAGTTGTTTCGATGAATTCGACTGGGCAACGTCCCTGTGTGCAACACCCATCGGTCGACGACCAGTCCCGTGTCACGCTGAACCTTGATCAAAGTTTGTTCTTGGCTCTCGTTGTCAGCAGACGTCATATAGATTCCGTCACCAACAACAATCGGAGTCGAGTGGCCACGGCCTGGCAGTTTAGCTTTCCAGCGTACGTTTTCGTTACGTTCCAAATTCCAACGAAGTGGAATCTCAGTCCCTTCTGCTGCATGGTTGTTGCCATCAGAGCCTCGCCACTGTGGCCAATCATCTGCAATCAAGGGCAGCGATAACATTGCAGTTGCCACGAGAAAATAAAACAAACGAATCATTCTTGGAAACCGATATGCGGGAGAGAAGTAATGGATTGAAGATACCGAAAGATGCTGAACTTCTCAGTCTTATGCTCGGAAATCTCATTTAGGACCACTTGTGAAGTTAGTGTTTGATTTCCCCTAGTGGAAGTCGTAGACGGGCCGCGCGCGGCCGAACTGCTATCTTCTGCAGCTTCCAAAAGTGATTCGCCCCGGACGTGCTCGGTTTACGCTTGCTGGCCACGCCGTTGGGACGGGCGGTGCCTTTGGGGTAAGGAAAACTGGTCAACTTTATATTGGCCATGCAGCTGCCCGCAACCTTTGCAGCGTAAACCTAGTTGAAACAGGCCAATTGAAGACCGAGCGTACGTTTGAAAGCTGGCTGCCGCCGCAATCCAGTGCCCAGGGCGGGACTTGAACC
>CAYNNP010000391.1:0-4339 GCA_964398215.1 uncultured Pirellulaceae bacterium
GGGACCGAGTCAAGATTGATTGTCCCTCGCTCACGCTTCGGGTTACCAAAAAAACACAACTCAAAAACTGGCGATAGCCCCGGTTATTGACGGTCTCGTTGTGCTCGAAACCGGGGCTATCGCCCTGCGGCTCAAAGTTTCTGAATCATGAGTGCACCTGCTGCATCGCCGAAAGTCTTGACGACTTCCGCTACGGTTTAGGCAACTCCTTCCTAACCGCATGGGTGCGGTTAGGAAGTCGACTGACTGAAACAGCTATTACTTCGCTAGCTCTTTCTCCGCTTTCGTTTGCTTTAGCAATTTTTGGATCACGTCAGTTGGCAAGGCATAACTTTTGATTCGCCCTGCGCGGGCGATGTTGATACCGACAACGTCTCCGTCCAAATTGACCAGAGGACCACCACAGGCACCTGGTTCGATGGGGCAATCGTGTTGCAGTGCCAATGGGAACCCAGTGCGAGTATCACTCAATTCACTTCCCATCTGATTCATCCTCGCGCTTCGTGAACGGGTATCGGCTTGCCGAACCCCAAGCTTCGCTTTGATCGTTACTTTTTTCCCATCACGCTTGACCAACATCTTCACTTCTTCGCCGGGCAAATGTGAACCAACCGCTTTGATCAAAGCAGGCAGGTCACCGTACTTCTTGCCTTCAAACTTCAGAATCAGATCCCCTGCCTTCATTCCTGCACGGCTTGCTGGCGATTCCGGCGACACATCTTGGATGAGAATTCCATCGTCAGCATCATCCAGCGAAACGCCAAGGAACCCTTTTGCGGACTCAAACTCACGCGTCTTGACGCTAATCAGGCCAATCGCTTCAGGTTCTTTACCATTACCAACCGATGCAAGAAAAGTGCCCAACGACAGCTCTCTTTTTTTCGCTGAAAGCTTGATTGGCTTCAGCGATTTTTTTGAAATCTGAATCAGCGCCAAATCATACTCACTGAACATCTGGACAACTTCGCCGTTGACCAGATCGCCCTTCGCAAGTTCTACTTCGAATTCAAGTTCATCAATCTCACTCGCTTTCGTCAACAAAGTATTCTTTGAAACAGCAGTCCCCAGCGCGACTTGCGAACCGTCTACCAACACTCGGTAAGTGCTGTCACTGGCGATCGCTACCACTGGCTCGTAGGCTTCCAGAACTTGAACAAACCATTCATCCGTTTCTTGAGTGTTTCGTCCAGGTTGACCACCACGGCGTTCTAGCATGTATTTTCGCAAACGCTGAGCTTCCTCCGCCGACAACTGCAATCGGCCGCCGCTGCGACGCGCGTCTCGCAACAGCTCCTCGATCGATCGATCTTTGTTTTCTTCTTCCTTGCTCTCTTCCTTATTTTCTTTTTCGTCCTTGTCATCGGACTGTTTTGATTCCTCTTTGGCAGACTCGGTTTTGTCATCCTCAGGTTGACTGCCAGCGTCTTTTTTATCGGCCGACTGGTCCTTTGGCTCCGCTTTTGACTCTTCTTTTGGCTCGTCTTTCTGGTCGCCGTTATCCAGTGGTGGTCGCTGCCGTCGTGGTCGCCTTCGTTGCTGCTGTGGACCACCACGCTGAGAAAGCTGCCCAGCGCGAACAACTCTCACGTCAAAGTCCATCGTCTTATCGCCTCGGATAACAGCAACTTTGACTTGATCACCAGCTCTTTGCCGGCGCACAACGTTGATGATATCCTGTGCCGACGAGACCTTTGTGTCATTGATCTTGGTAATCACATCTCTGGCTTTTAACCCAGCCCGTTCGGCGGGCGAGTTTTCGGTGACGCCACCCAAGACAACACCATCGTCATTCGGTTCAGGGCTTAGCTGCACACCCAACACCAATCGGCGCGGGTCACCACCATCGCCGCCACCGCCCAAACCTGCGCCCCATGATTCGCCTTTCTTCATACGATCCCAGTCTTCGGTAAAGACATCAACTGGCACGTGCTGATTCTGCGACAAAGACTCGCCAATGTTTGAGTGAATGCCGATCAATCGGCCGTCCAAGTCAAACAGCGGACCACCAGAGTCTCCAGCAATGATCGTGCAATCCGTAACAACGAATCGTCCGTTACTGAGCACGCGTCCCATTCGTACCGGCGGAGATCTGTCCGCTTGGAAACCACCAGCATGACCGAGTGAAATGCACCACTCGTTCTGCTCCAATTCCGAAGACTTGCCGACTTCCACAAATGGGTAAGGTCCTGGTTCGGTGATTTGAACCATGCTGCCATCACGACCTCGGTTGGCGCCCAACGATTTCGCTTTGACTCGGCGACCATCGGGAAAGATAACGATCAAATCTTGTCCGGCCGCCTGGGTCACGTGGGCAGCCGTCAGCACAAGTCCATCTTTACTGACCACGACGCCACTTCCGGAACCTTGCCCGCGAGCAGAACGCACGCAAACCGTACACGGCAACGTCTTGCTAACCAACTCTTGAACTTGGCTTTCAACCTTCTTCAGATCGCCAACAGTTTTTACTGCAAACGCTGAGTCTGGAACCAAGAAAATCGCTGCGACGAAACACGCAACGAAAGACAACATCTTTGGACGTAGCATAATAAACATGATCACTTTCTTGAGTTGACAGCGGATAAAATAGTCATCGCGGGTACAATACCGCCTAATGTACTAATGGGCAAAGTAGCGGGCGCGCCGCCATCCCATTGACACGTAGAGCTTTACTTCGGCAGAGCGGATTCAAGCCCAGCATGAAGCCAATTCCAGGCAAATTCCAATGCGAAGCAAGCGGCACGGTTGCTGGATATCATAACCACGCAAAACTCGTTTGACATCCGCCAGAACACGGCTGTCGTGCCGATTGGCCAGTCCTTTTCCGCCCAGGCGATTGCTTGCGCGGTGGAGACCAATTGATGTAACACCAGGATCCTACAAACAGTTTCTGTGAAAATCCAAACACGGCACCGATTGTGGAAAAAGCTATCGCGAATTGCCGCTAGCCATGACCGAAAATCGCTATATCCAAAGCGGCCAACCTCCACATGTTCTGTTGAAGTTCCCACTGCTCACAGTTTTTTCAAAACGCACCATCGGAGGTAAGGCGCCAGTAAACAAAAGCGCCCTTACTGGTTGGAACGACACGGATGTCTTCGGCTCTTACATCTGACCTGTCTGAAAATCTCTCTTTGACATGAATCCGTCCATAGTCACCACTGCGATTTAGCGAGATCTCAACTCGGTCAATAGCATACCCGGGATCGAGAACCTTCGTAAATGCGGCGGCGATCCTACCACTCGGTCGCAAATGAGGATCATAGAGTTCACCAACGGATTTTGGAAACGTGATTTCGCGCACGCGCATTTCATTCGTCGAAAAATCTGCCACCAGAAAACAAATCCGGTACTCGCGTTCGCACTCAAGTAACATCCTCGGCCAATGACATTCGCAAACGCCGATAATTTTCGTCTTGGCAGGAATTGCAACCTTGTATGGACTCCCTTGTAAATTTGCGGTTGGATTTACGCTTGCACGAATTGTCGACTTGCTCCATGTCAAATAGGTCGCACTTCCATTTGGACCTCGCACAATGTCCTTGAAACCAGCAGTGCGTTTCTCCCATTGGTTCTTTGATTTGCGCCATGTCCATGCGTGGGCGTCACCCTGCCAGGTTCGGGGAGAACGAAAATCGTTTCCCATATAATTCTGACGTAGAACCACAGTCACATTTCCATTCGTAGAAATCAGCCGCACCACCCCCCAAGTCCAATCCTCCAGTTCAATGACGGGAAGTAGTTCAAACGATCTGTCGTCTCCTATGCGGCAAACATAGACTGATTCTTTGCCTCTGCACCGAATCCCAAGTAATGTTGCACCGTCAACTTTCACAACCGAGCTGACAAAGCCAATTTTAGAATCGCCATAAAAGTCAGTCTCTATCGAAGACCATTTTTCGCCCGCAGAAGACACTTGTATGTCCAGCGATAGGTCATACCGTTTGTCTCGTCGGAATGCGTACAACAAATTACCAGCGCTAACGATTTTCATACAGTCAGCTGGCATCGGTGGCCCAAGTGATTGCGCGAACGCCTTATCGCAAAGCGTGCACTTACCGATTGCAACAATCACCACAAAACACATGATGCGGAAAACAGTTTTCATAAAGCACCTTCAATGCTGATCGCGTGACAAAATTCGCATCCCGATTCACTCACGCTGCTATATTGCTTTCGCCAACTCATCGTAAAACGCCTTTGCGTTTGTGTCGTCATAGAAACCACTCCAAGACGTGTTGGTTTCGCTAGGCATTTTGGGCAGCCCTGCAATTGTCAGCATCGGCCTCCAAATTTCATAGGACTCCGCTGAAAAACCAACTGCGATTTGGCCCGAATGGCC
>CAYNNP010000392.1:0-4334 GCA_964398215.1 uncultured Pirellulaceae bacterium
GCTGGGACTCGAACCCAGGACCATTCGATTAAAAGTCGAATGCTCTACCAACTGAGCTACACCCTCGGTGCATAACGGTTAGACTGAAAAAAACAGCCCAGAGTTCACAGTGAAATTCTGTGAATTCCGGGATGAACAGTAACCATTAGCGGAGCGGACAGGATTTGAACCTGCGGAACGCTTTGACACGTTCACCGATTTAGCAAACCGGCGCTTTCGACCACTCAGCCACCGCTCCGTTTGCTACTCGAAATCATTCAATCACGAGAATGCAGATTTTGCTTGATCGACCGCTAGAACGCAACCCTCAGTTGATCTCTTTGTAGCAAGCGGGAATCTTTTTCCTTGTCCAATCTCCTTCGACCCGGTTTACCGCGTTAGGTTCACGCCATGTCACCGCCAGGGCCAATAATCTGTGTGACGAAATGCCGTGACTGAACCCAATGAACGAGACCAGTAGCACCATGGAAGAACCCGACTCACCCTTTTTGGTATCCCTATCGCACCGGGCAATGGCCACCGATTTTGTGGTCATGTTGCCCAAATCGTGCTCTCAGGACGCTGACTTGGCATTTCAGGCTCTGGAGTCGATCGACGACATCGAAGCAGCATTGACGATTTATCAGCCAAACAGCGAAATCTCGCGTTTGAATCGCGACGGAGCCAAGACGCCCGTCGCGCTTTCCAAATCGACTTTTGATTTACTGCTAAGGGCAAAGCAATGGTCAGAGCACACCAGCGGCGGGTTCGATATCACCACAGGACCGTTAATCGATGCTTGGGGGTTCACTTCGCGCAGTGGAAAAAAACCTTCGGATTCCGAAATCAGTGCTGCCCGAGTATTGGTCGGATTTGAGCAACTGATTTTGGACGCGGCAGATGGAACGGCAAAGCTAGCTCAGCAAGGAGTACGCGTAAATTTGGGTGCGATTGGCAAAGGACATGCGTTAGACCTGATCGCTGCAGAACTGCGTGAGCAAGGCATGGAGCACTTTTTGATTCACGGAGGCAACAGCAGCATCATTGCTGTGGGAGATCAGTTACCTGGCTCGGGTGATGGCTGGGCCGTCGGCATCGCCCATCCCACGAAACCGAATCGGCGAATCGGTGGTATAAAACTTCGCAATCAAGCACTGGGCACTAGCGGTAGCGGGAAACAGTTCTTTCACCATCAAGGCAAACGTTTTGGGCACGTGATTGATCCGCGGACTGGGTATCCCGCCGGCGATTTGCTTTCGCTAACGGTAGTCGCTGATTCGGCGACCGACGCGGATGCTGCAGCAACCGGATGCTTTGTGATGGGCTGGGATTCAGTCATGAAACTTGATCACCAAGAACTTGGACTGGCGATGATCGCCGTTAAGCCATCAAAACGTCAGGACGAAGTCGCGATCTCGACGTTGGGAATGATTGACTTCATTGACCCGCCTTGCCATCAAAATTGATACAGTTCGCAAACTCTGCCGAATCAAGATCGATCTGGACTTGGCGAAAAGCCGATGATTAAAAGCGAGGTCAAAGGTTAGCGAACCACTGACAGGCTGTTTCACCAGAGAGGTTTCACGGATGAATATTAACTTTTTCGAGTGGCTACGTAGTGGCGTCAAGCAGTCCGTGTTGTTGGGTGTCAGCGATGCTGTTGATCAGCTTGGTACTCCAGCGGACACAGACGAACTGCATCCCAATTTTGCTGCCTTGCTGGGTACGGAAGCGGAACAGAAAAAGACGACCCGCAAATCTCCCGGCAAACGAAAACGGCTTGGGAAGTCACTCAAAGAGATGGACACGTCGACTGTCCAGTAAAAAGCATCTCGCAGAGCTGTTCTTCAACACACAGAATCTGCGCGCTGGTCGATCTGGGATCTGACGATCGACCAGTAAATGCTCATGTGCTCCGTCGTAACTTCGAGTCGACTTCAGGCGCACAGCTTGTTTTTTCGGTTGGCAATTGCCTGAGCTGATGCCAACCCAGCTACGGTGGCCAGCTCGAGTTCTTTGATTGCCTATTCCCGGCAATCTTTTGGCCGCGACCGACCCAATTGCGCGCATTCGCATTTTGAATATCTCATAATGTGGACTTTCTAAAACGGTCCCCTCAAGAGAATTCTGACATGGTTCCTGGTGTACGTTCGGTTTGCTTTTTATTGATTGCTGCAGGGCTGATTGGTTCATCCGCAAAAGCAGAACTGATGGTCGGTGCGGCCGTTGTGGACATCACTCCAAACCAAATGCCTGTTTTGGTAAACGGCGGCATGCTGTCAAGAACCGCTGACGAGATTCGAACTCGCATCAATGCGAGAGCCATTGTGATTGCCAACGATGACGAGCGAATCGCGCTGGTTGTCCTTGATAGTTGCATGGTCCCGAAAGAAGTTTTGGACGCAGCCAAGCAGATTGCATCCAAACGGTCCAAGATCAAACCGAATCGAATGATGGTTTCGGCAACTCATACTCACACAGCTCCAAGCTCGTTTGGCGCGTTGGGAACCAATGCGGATCCAACTTACGTTCCGCTGCTGCGCGAAAAAATCGCAGAGTCTATCGTTACTGCCGAATCAAATCTTCAACCTGCAAAAGTTGGTTGGGGTAGCGGCGCCGCGTCAGAATTCACGGCAGTGCGGCGCTGGATTCGGCGACCTGATCGATTGGGCGACGATCCGTTTGGAAACCCAACCGTCCGCGCAAACATGCACTCTGCAAAAGTCAAAGATGATGTGACGGGACCTTCAGGACCAGAAGACCCAGAACTGTCGATGATTGCTTTTCGTACAATCGACGGCCAGCCAATCGCGGTGTTGGCAAATTTCTCCATGCACTACTTTGGCGACAAAGCGATCAGCGCGGACTACTTCGGCCTCTTTAGCGAAGGGATTGCGACTTACATCCAAAGCAAACACCCGGAAGCCAAGAATGTTGTTGGTGTCATGTCACATGGCTGCAGCGGTGACATTTGGCGACGTGATTACTTTACGTACAACGGCAATGCATCGGTGAAAATCAATGAGTACACACAAGGCTTGCTGGAGTCTGCCAAAAAGATCTATGACGGAATCGAATACCAAGACGCCAGCGATCTAGCGATGGCGGAAACGCGGTTGCCAATGAAGTACCGTGTGCCTGATCAACAACGTTTAGAGTGGGCGAAACGTATCACTGAAACGATCGAGAATGATTTACCCAGTGATCGCGTGGCCGTTTACGCACGCGAGCAAGTTTTGCTGGACAAGTTACAGACGACAAGCGTTGTCGTTCAAGCGATTCGGATTGGCAACATTGGAATCGCCACGACGCCCAACGAAACCTACGCGCTTACGGGGCTGAAGATTAAAAACCAAAGTCCGCTGGAGCATCAAATGGTGATTGAGTTGGCAAACGGCGCCGACGGCTACATACCGCCTCCCGAGCAACACCATTTGGGCGGTTACAACACATGGGCGGCACGCTCTGCGGGCTTGGAGGTCCAAGCAGAACCACGGATTGCCGCGGCAGGCATTACTTTGTTGGAGCAAGTTTCCGGTAAGCCGCGCAGGCCTTTCAAACAAACGCTTGGCGCTGCAGCAAAAGCGATCATGAACACAAAACCAATTGCGTATTGGCGTACGGACGAGATGCAAGGACCTCTGGCAAAAGACTCCAGTGGAATGGGGCGACACGCTGCCTATGAACCTGGCGTCGTATTCTTTCTGGAAGGCCCATCATCAGACTCGAAAGATGCTTTTGTCGATGATGGTGACGTCAATCGATGTGCTCATTTTGCAGGCGGTCGCTTGCACGCAAACCTTCCGGACCTTGGCGCTGAGTATTCCATCATGATGTCAGTTTGGAACGGCATGCCAATTGACGCTCGCGAGACCTTGGGTTGGTTCGCATCCCGTGATCACAACCACACGATAAGTCAGCGAGGTGACCATTTTGGAATTGGTGGAACCGCAACCAAAAGTGGAGCGATCATTTTTCAGCACGGCAACGACGACCCAATCACTTCAGCTCAGACGCTTGCGCGCTGGACGTGGAACCGGATCACGATCGTCCGATCTTCAGACCGAGTTCAACTGTTCATCAATGGCCAACGGAAACCCGCGATCGATACGCAGTGCAAAGCGACTGGTGCTGGAATCAAAAGCATGTTCATTGGAGGACGAAGCGACAACGATTCAAATTGGGAAGGTCGGATCGATGAAGTCGCGATATTTGATCGCGTCCTGACGCCACAAGAACTTGAGCAGTTTGCGTCAACCGGTGAATGACGTTGATTCTGAGACAGATCGACAAGCCTGCGTCTAACGCTTGCAGCACCACCTCAGAGTGGCTTGTTTTCGTAGTACCCGCTTCAG
>CAYNNP010000393.1:0-4326 GCA_964398215.1 uncultured Pirellulaceae bacterium
TGTCGGTCAACGCGTTGTATCCGCCATTGCCCTTCATGCCCAAGACTTTTTCGCACACGATGCCACCGTCTTGGCCAGCATTTTCGCTGATCATGTACAACGGAGCACGGCAAGCGCGAGTGACGATTTTGTAACCAACCAATTCGTCATCCGAAAGCGAAGCATCTGGTTTGACAGAACCACTTGCACGCAACAGAGCAACACCGCCACCAGGCAGGATGCCTTCTTCTACAGCAGCACGTGTCGCGTGAAGCGCATCTTCGACGCGAGCCTTCTTTTCCTTCATCTCACTTTCGGTCGCAGCGCCAACATTGACCTTGGCAACACCACCAGAGAGTTTTGCCAATCGCTCTTCCAGCTTTTCACGATCGTAATCGCTGCTGCTGTTTTCGATCTCGCGACGAATCTGAGCGATCCGAGCCTTGATGTCAGAAGTCTTTCCGCCACCTTCGATGACTGTCGTATTGTCTTTGTCGATGATGATTTTCTTGGCACGACCAAGGTGAGTCAGATCAACACTTTCCAGTTTGATACCAAGTGCTTCAAAGATCGCTTGGCCACCGGTCAAGATCGCGATGTCTTCCATCATCGCTTTACGTCGATCACCGTATCCAGGTGCCTTCACAGCACAGACTTCAAAGGTGCGACGCAAACGGTTGATAACCAAAGTCGCAAGAGCTTCGCCATCAACGTCTTCTGCGATGATCAACAATGGCTTGCTACGCTCAACAACCTTTTCCAAAACAGGAACCAAGTCCTTGATGTTGCTGATCTTCTTCTCGAACACCAACACGTAACAGTCTTCCAGGACACATTCCATGCTGTTGGGATCGGAAACGAAATACGGTGAAAGATAGCCGCGGTCAAACTGCATCCCTTCGACCCACTCTTGCTCAGTCTGCAAGCTCTTGCCTTCGTCGACAGTGATCACACCGTCTTTTCCGACACGAGACATTGCATCGGCAAGCAGATCGCCGATTTCACGATCGTTGTTGCTGGCGATCGTTGCGACGTTGGCCATCGCCTTTTGGTCTTTGACCTTGGTGGCCATCGAGTGCAGTTTTTTGGAGATATCTGCAACAGCCGCTTCAATCCCAGACTTCATTTGGATTGGATTGACACCAGCGACGACGGCTTTCAGACCTTCGTTAAAGATCGCTTCAGCTAACACGGTTGCGGTCGTCGTACCGTCACCGGCAACATCGCTGGTCTTGCTGGCGACTTCGCGGACCATTCGAGCGCCCATGTTCTCATAGACGTCTTCCAAATCGATTTCTTTTGCAACGGTTACGCCGTCTTTTGTGACCGTTGGGCTACCGAAGCTCTTTTGCAAGATCACGTTTCGGCCTTTCGGACCCAACGTTACCTTGACCGTGCGAGCCAATTTGCTGACGCCGCGACGGATCGCTTCGCGAGCTTCTTGTTCAAAAGCAATTATCTTTGCCATGAGTTCTATTCCAAAGTTACTATGTTAGTTGTGTAGGGGGTTGGGTCGAAGCAAACCGATTGGCTACTCGAGGACTGCCAAAACGTCGTCTTCACGCATCAACAGGTATTCGACGTCGTCGATTTCAACAGTCTCGCCTGCATAGCTGCTAAACAGCACGTCATCCCCGACGGACAACTGGCTTTTAGCCCGAGTTCCATCATCCAAGAGCTTGCCGCTTCCCAGCGCAACAACGCTGCCGCGAGCCGGCTTCTCCTGAGCTGAGTTTGGCAGAACGATTCCACCCGCAGTGGTCTCTTCGCTCTCTTGACGTTTGACGACGATTCGCTCACCCATAGGCTGAAGGCGAACGCTACCCTTTTTCTTCGTGGCAGTTGCCATATCTCCGTGTACCTTTCTTTCGGGACGACTTGGATTTGTAGGTGTTTAAAAAAGCAGATGACCGGCCGGCATCGATTGCCAACGCGACCATGTTGTTTTGTCTCTTGCGTCTCAATCAGCGCACCAATGGCAGTCGTGCACTTTGAGAATCCTTCTCTTAAGCAACCGGCGTGCCAAAGTTCTGGTGTTCTGTCGATTTATTCAAATCTCCGTTCACCACGCTTTTTGAAGTCCAGTATTTTCCGGCAATCCTTCCCGCTGACAAGTGGCTAGCTTCCCCAGAAAGAGAGAAGTTTCGGATTTCACCGTGATTCGGACCCTGTGAACTGCGATCAGCGTTTCGTATTGACGCGGAATTGCCAAAAATCCTAACGTTACAAGCTGTTTCAAGGGCAATCTGCCCTCCAGGATCTCGCTGCGAAATGGACTTCCAGTTGCCGATTCCAATTTCAAAGTACGCATTGCACCACTTGCTGGTCATCTTGTCAGTCACGATCGTGACGGGGTGCAACTCATGGACTAGCCGCTCCAGCGACTACACAAAACCGAATTTGCCGCAGCTTTCCGAGAGCTCCAAGTCGATGGTTCTGGAGGTCGAGTTTCTGCCAATTGAGGCTAATTTGGCCCAAACAGATGGGCTTACGTCGCTTTGGCAGTGGGCCGACGAAACGGTTTTGGACAATCAGATTCGCAAGGATTGGCTGAACAACGGATTGCGGATTGGCCGAGTCTTGGACGAACAGAAAATTCGACAGCAGCTGGACGTGATTCGCAGCTCAGAGACGGCTGTTGACCAATTTCTAATCAAAGCCAAGGTTGCCAGCGATGTCGGCCACGGAGTTGAACGTGTGCCAATGAGATGGGGCCGACGCTACGAATTGCCAGCGAGGCAGCCGCTTGCGGGCGAGAGGGTGACGTTGCTACGACTGAATGAGCAAACGACTGGACAGACTTTGACCGATCCGCAGTTCCTGTTCGCGATGACAGCGACTCCAGGAATTTACCCCAAACAAGCCTCGCTCCGGCTGCGACCCGAGATCCAACACGGCCACATGAAGCAAAAGTGGGTCAGCAGCGACAATGCTCTGCGAATGGACCATCGGCGAGATACCTGGTCACTGAAAGAATTGGAATGGGAACTCACCGGCAAAGAAGGTGATATGTTTATCATCTCCGGTGTCTTGCCCATCCGAGGTGTTGGCGGCCAAATGCTCAGTGGCATCAGCGCCGATCAAAAAGAACACCTTGTTGTGCTGCTACTGAAGCTTGCCAAGGTGCCTGCGGTCACCGAATAGATCAGCTACCGTTTCCGGTCACTGACTTGGCAGCGTTCCAAATTCCGTCCGCAGCGGCGGCGGGCGAATACGCTTGGATCAATTGCTTCGCGTTTTGCCCCATCGTTACCAAATCCGATTTGGCAGCCGCGTGCATTCTGTCCGCCAGCGCATCCCAATCACCAAACGCAAACGAAAAACCTGTTTCGCCTGGCCGGATCAGATCGCGCTCACAACCAACTTGATCGCTAACGATCGCTGGTCGGCCGCACGCCATCGCTTCGTTGGTGACCAGCCCCCATGTTTCGCCATGATCTGATGGCAAAGCAAGACAGTCGCTTGCCACATAGGCTTGAACGATTTCCGATTGGTTCAAGAATCCTGCGAAAGTAATCGGTGCATCGGTTTCTCGAGCAATCTGTTCGCACTCGCTGCGCAACTCACCATCTCCCACCATCAACAAATGAAGTCTTGGGTGGTCGCTTGCACTTATTTCTTTCGCTGCTTTGGCAAACGTGCGAACAAGCTCCACAGGGTGCTTCTTGGTCTCGAACTTCCCACAAAACATAAAGCACACAGCATCACCATCGATGCCCCATTTTCTTCGTAGATCATCTCGGCGGTCCAACACCTCCGTCGACGCTCGCGCAAACCGCTCGTTCTCGATGCAATATCGCGCGTCAAACATCTGCAAATCGGAAACGCCGTAGCTGGAATAAAACTCGCGGTTCGCGGTACCAATGGGGAGGTAAGCATCGTATCGCCGAACCAACTGTTTCTGGATCAGCTTTTTCCACCAAGGCCGCGGTCGCAAATGGTTCGCTTCACCACGTACGATGCATGGAATCTTCAATCGCTTGCAAGCCGATAATGTCTGCAAGCATGTTTTCACCACCCAGCCATTCACGACGACCGCATCAATCTTTTTCTCGCGCAGTTCATCCAAGATCCCAGGCGTATCGCAGCCCGAACGCACCGTCACGCTTGGCGATGCCGATACGTTGTTCAGAACCGAGTAGTTGTAACCGTCCAACAGCGGCACATCCCATTCAAATTCCACACCAAACCCATCGCCTTGCGCCGCAGCATCGGGCAACATCGCAAAGAACACATGAAAGTCCAAGTCATCGCGCGCTGCCAGATGCCGGAAGACCGGAACCTGATACTGAATGGGATGGCTAGTAACGAAGGCGAGACGCATGGAGAGTTGGCAAAGAGAGTGTT
>CAYNNP010000394.1:0-4324 GCA_964398215.1 uncultured Pirellulaceae bacterium
GGCGCTAGCCACGGGCCTCGAAGGTTTGCGTTATCACCATAAGGCCCGCGGCTAGCGCCGTCGGCTCAGTAAATCAACAAGCCGTCAAGACTTTTGGCCAAGGCCGAATGAAGACTGCCGTAGCTGCGCAAACTAATCCATCTTAAAACGCTTCGCGGGTGTAATAGGTTCACAACCCATCGACCGAAGTTCCGGCACACAAAAGGTTGCTGGATACGGCCTACTCAGCTTCGTCCGCAGCTTCTGCTGGTTTTTCGTCGGCCACTGGATCGGGCATTCTTGGCGACGTCGACTTTAGCAGATGGAACAGGTCACTTTGCGTTGATAAGACCAGATTTGTGTCCGAGCTCAATGCGTTTTTGTAGAGTTCTAGTCGCTGCAAGAATTCAAAGAACGCGGCATCTTTGCCGTATGCTTCAGCTGTCATCTTGATCACTTCGGCATCCGCAAGTCCTCGAATCTCTTCGCTCTTCTGTTGCGTCTCGCCTTCGATTTCATCCAGCTCTTTTTTGGTCAAACCCAAGATTCGATTCCGATCCTCTTCGGCTTCCGATTGAAACAATTGTGCGACGCGTTGGCGTTCTGAACGCATTCGTTCATAAACCGTGTCGCGAACTCGGTCGCTGTACTTCACTCGTTTGATATGCACCGCGACGAGTTCGATTCCGTACCGTTTGCCAAGATCCTGGCTGGCAACTCGGAGAATCTCTTTTTCGATTTTTTCTCGTCCCGTTGTAACAGTGTCTCGCGTTGTTGCTGTGCGTTCAAGTTCTTCTGTTTCGTACACCAATTTGTCGTTCGTGGTGCGGACGAGATCAATCAGATTGTTGCGAGCGATCACGTCGCGGACAGCCGAGTCAACGATGTCATCCAGGATCTTTTGGCCCTTTTGTTCGGACCGAACGTTCGTATAGAAAGTCTCCAGACCTGTGATTCGCCATCGTGCCCAACAATCGACAAAGATCCGTTTCTTGTCGCGAGTCTGCATGTTTTCTGGGGCGCCATCCCAAGGCAGTGTTTTTTTATCCAAGTACGAGACCGATTGGATCAACGGCAACTTGAAGCTCAGTCCCGGTTCGTCAACGAATCCAACGGGGCGACCAAACTGAGTGATCACGGCTTGCTTGCCTTCGTTGACCGTGAATGTTGCGAGGTAGAACAACACCATCACAACAAAAGCCAATGCCAGTGAGCTGTAAAACTTGAACTTCATTACTTGCTCCCTCGCAATGGGTTTGTTGGTGTACCGTTCAGATTCAGGATCGGCAGCATGCCACCAATGGAATCGTCGATGATTGTCTTTTGGCCGACGTTTCCTAGTACCTCTTGCATGGCTTCCAGGTACAAACGTTGCTTGGTCACATCAGGAGCTTTCTCATATTCAGCCAGTTTTGCGTTGAACGCCTCGATGCGACCCATCGTTTCTTTCACGACTCTTTCACGATAGCCTTCCGCTTCCGAAATCATTTGATCGCGACGCCCACGGGCGGCCGGGATCTGTCGGTTTCGTTCTCCCTCAGCTTCGTTAACAACACGTTCTTTGTTTTGTCGAGCGCGGTTGACGTCTTGGAATGCATCCTTAACGGGTTCGGGTGGCGACGTGGTTTGCAGTTTGACTGTAATGATCTCCACGCCAGCTTCAAAGCTATCCAGCATCGCTTGAATGTCTTGCCGTGCCTGTGCCGCAATCTCTTCGCGGCCCATCGTTAGGACCGCATCGACGCTGCGATCACCAACCAGTTTTCGCATCACGGTTTCGGAGACGTCACGGATCGTATCTGGAATTGCAGGGTTGATGCTTTTACTGCGAAGTGCGTCCCAGAACGGTCCTTCGCCCGACCCCAGCTTGAAAAGAGATCCGTAAGCATCTTGGACTCGGTATTGGACGACCCATTCGACGTGGGCCAAGTTCAAGTCACCTGTCAGCATGTCCGCGACATCAGTCATTCGTTGATCTTTCGATGCGTACTGGGTGACTCTGCCAGCTTCGACGGTCTTGAATCCGAATTCCAGCGTCTGGATACTCCGCACCGGTACCGTGTAAACGCGTTCGATTGGCCACGGCATCTTCATCTGCAATCCCGGTTCGACGGTTCGCACATGTTTACCAAAACGCAAAACGATTCCTTGTTCACTGGCGTCCACCCGATAGAACATGGTGACCACCAAAACGATACCAGCGATCAGCAATGCAAGCAGCAAAGGGCCATTGATGGCAAAGCGTTTGATTCGCTCGGCGTTGGGCGAGTGATCGCCGCGCCGATCGGAGAATTGCTCCAACATTCGCCGCAGGTTTTCTTGGAAATTAGACATGAATGAATATCTTGGTAGGCATTACTGGCTCTCGTTGAAGGCTCAGTGATCGCTCTGGATAGGCGCGCTTTAATACAGAATGAGCTCTATCCCATTGAAATCGGCTGAATTTGGTTTTCACTTCAACGCTCTGGCTGGGCTTCTTGGCATTTACCCGCGAAAACGGGTCACCCATTTGCTTGCACAGCGATGCGTTCAAGCCAGATACACCTGCCCCATTTGAATTTGGCACACCACAATGATCACTTAAGACCAGATTTTTCCAGTGCTTCTTTGGTGATGCTGGTGTTCGTCAAATCCAGTGTTTCCAATTTCATCTTTGTCAAAAACGGAACGGACCGATCAGTCACACCACGGCACTCGCTTAGATCCAAAAATTGAAGGTTCATTTCGCTGATAATTTCGACGCCGCTATCGCTGGTGGTCGTTTCTTCAAGATCGAGGTCGTTTAGCGAAAGGTGATCGCGGATAAATACAAGCGTCTTGTCTGTCACGTCCATCGCTGTAAGGTTCAGACTCGAAAGCCTGCGTAGTCCCTTGAGGCCCGCGATCCCTTTATCCGTAACTCGTGCTCCTTCTAAATCGAGCGTTTCCAACGTACCAACAGACTTGAACTGCATCATTTCCAAAAGCAAGTCGTCAGTGCAATTCACTTGGGACAGATCAATCTGTAGAACTTCAAAATCAGTTCCTGCTGCGATGTCTTGTTCGGTTATCGGGTCCCACGACCGACCGTCCTTAAAGTCACCATCCAAACTGCCTCCATGGTCAATCACCCAAGACGCAAGTTGGAGTGCGTTGCTGCGAACCAATTCGTTTGAATTGGTTTGCGGTTTTGGATCGTTCGACGATCGAAAAATCGAGTGCGCTACGAATGCGAAAATCAAACAACCTACCACAGCGATGGCTGTCACTAACGTCGTTTTGGATTGTGAGTTCTGTTGGCTTACGCTTGCCTCACCTTTCAATGCTCGAAGCGATTCTTCGACAGCAGAAATGGACGAAAATCGTTGATCGATTTGCGTGGCAAAGAACTTTTTGAAAACTTGATCAATCTGTTTTCCTAGCGTAGGTTCTCGCATTGATGCTGGTCGGTGAACGCCGCTACGAATTTGATCGAAATTCTGGAAGGGCATTTTTCCTGTCAGCATCCGATAGAAAATCGCTCCCAACGCCCAGATATCCGTGCGACCATCGACCAATTGCGTATTGCCACTCGCTTGTTCGGGAGACATAAACGCAGCGGTACCTGCAACTTGCCCCATTTGTTTGGCCGCCTCGGTCTCTGAAACTGCCAAGCCAAAATCTAATAGTGACGCCTCTCCACTTTTGTCGATCACGATGTTTGCAGGCTTTAGGTCGCGGTGCGTCCAGCCATATTTGTGAACCAATTTCAGCGGTGCGCAGATTGAAATTAGAAATTCAATGGCTTGATCAAGATGTAGTTTCTCGTTGGCGTTCAATAGATGGTCAAGCGTTTTTCCCTCCAGGAACTCGAAAACCAGGAATTTGCATCCATTGTCAATTTCGCCATGATCCAAAAGCGCCGCGATTTGAGGATGCTTGAATTTTGAAATCGCTCTCGCTTCCTCTCGACCGGTCATCAACACTGAATCCGATCGCAGCACTTTCACGGCGACTTCGCGATCAGCAAAAGCGTCGTGGCATCGATAGACCGATCCAAATGCACCCTGCCCCAGCAACGCGACGACCTTGTACTTGTCGATTGACTGCCCCGAATCGAAACATGTTTTCTGCGGAACTGAAGTCGCGGCATCATAAAGCGTGTCGTAGATAGATGCTTCGTGGTGCTCGGTCTGATCTTCATTACCCGTCAAAACTGCGCGGCCTCGGAGTGGTTGATAGATTGAGTGCTTGGTGACATCATTTTAGCAATTTTAACATTTGAAAGAAACTTTCGCGCGGCGGTCAAGACGATGGGCTTCGGTTTCTTGAGAATTTCGTGCTGACCGACGGGTGAATCGAAGCACGCCTAGATGCAACTGATCAG
>CAYNNP010000395.1:0-4322 GCA_964398215.1 uncultured Pirellulaceae bacterium
TTTCTACTTGCGTCCGAAGTTCCGGCAATTGCGGCGTTTGCTCGGTCCGGCCTACACCAAGAGCGCAACTCCCAAAAAAACGCAACTGCAAAACTCACGCCATGGGGTCGGATACACAACAGGCGCAAAAATCGCAACTTCTGGAGACCATTCAGACTTTGCGCAACAAATGAA
Organism: uncultured Pirellulaceae bacterium; assembly: GCA_964398215.1. Classification (GTDB taxonomy): domain Bacteria; phylum Planctomycetota; class Planctomycetia; order Pirellulales; family Pirellulaceae; genus CAYNNP01. The sequence continues at coordinate 175 of CAYNNP010000395.1, forward strand.
ACTTGATGAAGCGAATTCAGGTCGTTTCGTCTAGAATAAAAACCTCCCTTGCCTTCCAAAATCTTCTGCCACTCAGCCCACCTTTTGAGCGGAAACGAATTACGAATGTTATTGCGCATCGCCTTTGCGATATCGGTCGGATTGACATCCGTTTGGGTTCGCCCAAGCATCGCCGCCAATCCTGCACTGCAGATTCCACAAAACGTCCAAGCCGTTATCGATTCAAGTTGCATCGATTGTCATGCGGGCGAATCGGCAGAGGGGCAACTGAGGCTTGACAATCTTGCTGGCCTGCCACTGAACCAACGGCTGGAAATACTGAACAAGGCCCAGGATCAATTGTTCTTTCGGTTGATGCCGCCCAGCGACGCTGATCAGCCAACAACCCAGCAGCGGAATTTGTTGAGCGAATGGGTAAACCGCCAGTTACTTCAGCACGATGCATCGAATCTGAATCAAAAATTTAGACTTCATGCGTACGGAAATTTGGTTGACCACCAGAAGCTTTTTAGCGGCGAGATCGCGGAGGCAGCATTCACACCAGCACGACAATGGCTGGTCAGCCCGCAGATTTTTCATCAACGTGTGAACGAAGTATTCAAGCTGGATGGAAGAGCAAGGCAAAAGAGTTTTTATGGTGTTACGAATCCGTTCGTCCTGCCAGAGATTTCCGGAGTTCGTGACTTTGACATCACCGTGCTCGATGGCGGGCACTTGCTGGTGATGCTGGGCAACGCAAAGTGGATTGCACAAAAGCAAGTCTTGGCTGCGGTCCACGCTGGTAAGAATCGTCGTGAAATTCAGCATCCAAACCCAAAGGATAAATGGGTTCCGCCGAATTCACCGCCCGCGTTCATCGCTGTCGTGCGCAAAGAATCGGAGCCCACGGACGCCGAAATGTTGGCTGCAATTGACGCGCAGTTCGATTGTGTTCTGCAGCGTGCACCAAGAGAATCGGAGCAACGTCGATATCTGGATTTGATGCGATCAACCGTCCAACTGGGTGGCAATGTTGAAGGTATTCGGCAAATGCTGGTCAGTGTCTTGCTGGAGTCCGAGTTTCTGTACCGACAAGAAATGGGTGCGGGCAAACCAGATCAGCATGGGCGAAAACTTTTGTCAGGTCACGAGGCAGCGAGGGCAATCGCATACGCACTTGGCGACAAAGGACCGGACGAAAAACTTCGCGAGGCGGCCGCGCAGGGGCAACTGCGAACGCAAGCCGACTTTCGCGACCAGGTGACGCGATTGTTAGCCGATCAAAACCAATTTCGTGGTCCCGTTGATCCATCGCTTAGTGGAAAGAATATGCGGTCGCATGAAACATCGCATCCAAAGCTCGTCCGATTCTTTCGCGAATTCTTTGGTTACACAGGTGCGACTCGGATTTTCAAAGACGCAAAACGCAGCAACGGTTTTTATCAGAACCCTTCGCGAGGCACCGCGGGAACACCAGGTTTTCTGATCAAGGAAGCTGATCGAATCGTCGACTTGGCCATTCAAAATGACGAAAACGTATTTACAACCCTTTTGACCACCGATCGCTACTTTGTGTATCACGACAAAGACAACGAAAAGGGAAAGCAAGTCATCGCAGAGTGGACCGAGGCTTACAACCGGCTGAAAGACACCGATTGGAAAACGGATCCCGAACGTGTGATCGAAGAAAACTTGGCGTACATCAAGTCAAATAAATCACTGCGGATCATTGGCGGTCATCAAAAGCGAGAGTTTCTGCGACACATGTATTTCTGGGGCGAGACGATTGGCAAAGGACGGACTCCGTTCACAACGGTCTCATTCGCTCATGGATACACCTATAACCATTCCCCATTTTACAACTTGCCGCCAACGCCTCACATTTTTCGCTACGGCGGAGTTGAAAACAAGAATTTCAAAGGCTTGGACGACATAGAATTCTGGGACTATCCGGTTGAACAGCCGTTCGAAATCCAAAACCGAAAAGGAATCTTGACGCACCCAGCATGGTTGATCGCGCATTCATCGAACTTTCACACAGACCCAATCAAACGAGGGCGATGGATTCGCGAAAAATTGCTTGCTGGGATCGTGCCAGATGTACCGATCACCGTTGATGCCCAGATTCCCGATGATGCACACAAAACTCTGCGCGAACGAGTTGAATCCGTAACGCTTAAGAGCGAATGCTGGAAGTGCCATCAACGCATGAACCCGCTTGGAATGCCTTTTGAAATCTTTGACGACTTTGGACGGTTTCGCCACGATGAACCGTTGGAGTATCCCGAAAACTTGATCCAGGCCAGTAAAGGCAACGTCGCCGATGAATACAAAACGAAACCCGTTAGCACACTAGGTGAACTGGACGGCACGGGGGATCAATCACTCGATGGCAAAGTAGACGACGCATTCGATTTGATTGATCGATTGGCACGCTCGCAGCGAGTTCGTCAGTCAATCATCCGGCATGCGTTTCGTTTCTTCATGGGGCGAAATGAATTGCTGTCGGATTCCGCAACGTTGATCGCTGCCGACCAAGCGTACATGGAAAGCGGCGGAAGCTTCAAAGCCGTTGTGGTTTCGCTACTAACATCCGACTCATTCATGTATCGCAAGTAAACGGTGCGGTGCGGTGCTTTTTTAATCGAACATACCTAACAATACACAAGTGCACATTTTTGGCCCGGACGCCCAAAGGATTCAATGATGACGACGCGACGACAATTTTTAAAAGCTAGTTTGCTTGGCGCTGGAGCTTCGGCATTGAGCTCCGATGTTTTTGCGGATGCGAATGCTTCCGTTGGCCCACCAACCAGGTTCATTTTTGTCCATAAAGGAAACGGGTTGCTGCCCAAAGCGATGGTGCCAACTTCGTTCGGCGGTGACCTGCTGGCGAAAGAGAAGAAGAAGCAAGCCTACGAAGTTGAACTGGCCGAGCACGAACTGCCAGCGTGGATGTCGCCGCTGGAAAACCACAAGCAGAACATGACGATCTTGCAAGGATTGTCGGGGAAAATGTGCACCACGGGCCACCATACTTGGCAGTCAGCCCTGGGCGTCTACAAGGCGACGGAGCGATTGAGTTCGATCAAATGGGCCACGGTCGATTTTGAACTCGCGAAAATGTTCCCTTCGCCATTTGAACACATCGAACTGGCGTGCTTTCCAAGCGGTGGCGGCAATGCTCGCGGCAATATCGACGGGATCGAAAAGGGGTTCTCAGCCCGCGGACCACAGCAACCAAACTATGCATTCGGTTCGCCAAAGGTAGCGATTCAAGAGTTGTTTAAATCCGTTTCCAGTAACAAACGTGACCGAATCAAGTATGAACTGGAGCGGCAAGTTCTGGAGTTCGCAGCGAAGGGCCAGTCCGATTTGGGCCAGCAAATGCGTGGCGTGGAACAGTTGAAGGTTTTGAATTACGCGGATTCGATCCAAGACATTCGAATTCGTGATCAGAAAGTTGATGCGATGGCGGATGTGATTCGCAAGCATGTTCCAAAACTTGACGACAAGTACTTTGCCGACAAACTCCGAACCACAGATCGGCAATTCGGCCACACAGAGATTCTGTTGTCAGCGCTGATCTCTGGAATGACAAATGTGATCACGTTCACGATGGATGAGTTGGGGACGCCGTACACGGGTATCCCAACGATTGAAAATGAAACCGTGAACTTGCATGACGTTGGTCACGGCAAAGGCTTTGGCAACTTGAAAGCCGAAGAGATCCGTGAAAAGGTCCGCCATCAACACATCAAGATGCTTGGCAAGATCGTGGACAGACTGAAGAGTGTTCCGGAAGGAGACGGGACGATGTTTGACAACACGGTGCTGTTATATTTCCCGGACAATGGCGAAACGCACCACAGCCACGGCACGGAGTATCCATTCGTTGTTTTGACGGGCGCGAACGCGAAACTAAACATCAGCGGCAAGTACATTCGGCTTCCGAATTACGGTCAGCCAGGCCACAAAACGCTTGGCAACTGGTACACCACGATTCTCAACGCGTACGGAAATCCAATTCCACACTACGGAGATCTGGATACCGGATTATCGAAATTCGGAATCGATCAAACCGGCCCAATTCGTCAGTTCGTTTGAGCGAGTTGAAAGTTAGTTCGGTTAGCCATCGGACAAACGGAATTCAAAACGAAAGGCCGGAG
>CAYNNP010000396.1:0-4319 GCA_964398215.1 uncultured Pirellulaceae bacterium
TTTCACGCCGAAAAAATCGAAAGAATTGCGGTCAAAGTTGTGGGTAAAGACAAGGGCTCGCGCCCAAGGCTACAACATGTCGCTGCTTCGCAGCTGGGGTTCTCATTGTTTCATCCAGTCGAACAAACGAGTCTTGATACATTGTGCAAAAAGCGCAACTCCAAAAAGCGTCAGCGAGGGACCGAGTCAAGATTGATTGTCCCTCGCTCACGCGTCGGGTTACCAAAAAGCTCGCCCGTTTTTCGATAGCTTGCAAGGAATCATTCGTGACACCGCTGCTGTAACTGCTAGAACTGCAACACGGTTCGGAAACGTTGCCCGAATTGGGCCAGGTCTTGGATATCCACGACACCATTGCCGTCAAAGTCGTCGGCTTCGTTGAAGGCTGGGTCGGCCGACGTTCGCCGGAACGTGCCCCCGAATCGAGCCAAGTCCTGAATGTCAACGTCGCGGTCAGCATCTTTGTCACCAAAGAGGCGGAAGAAGCCATCCGCAGCCTCGTCACCGTAAACAAAATCATCACCGCCGGTTCCGTCAGCATTGCCATCCAACTGATGCCTACCGAACGAGACACGCATAGCGTCAATCGTCAGTTCGTAATTGCCATCATTCAGCGACGCACCCGAACTACCGCGAGATGTTGTTTCGTCACCAGAGAACTGAAGCGTCACGACTGTTCTGCCCGAATCATTGGACACCGTTTCAATCAATGAAACACTGGCTCCCGTCGCCCGATTGATGATTTCAAAGACCGATCCCGCCGCATCGTCGATATCAACCACGGTCGTGAAAGTAATCTGTACTTCGTCCAAGAATGAACGCTGTACATCACCACCATTGATCACAACACTCTGAACTTGCGGAGCCTCGATCACCGTCCCGATCACTTCAGTCGCTTCGTAGGTAACCTTCCAACTATAGTCCTCCGGCAGCAACGGCAAACTCTGCGAATTAAAGGTGCCATCGATCCCTGCGTTAGCAGTCAACAACACAAAGGAATCCCCAACCTGCGGTACAAAACCGTTGATCAATTCGACTCTCAGTTCGCCACCCAGATTCGCCACGCCCGTGTGGATGATAAAATCGTTGCTTCCAAAGGTTGTGCCACCAAGTTCCACCACCAACTGTGAGTCTTCGCTGTAGGCAACGTTTCCGTTGACCGTCGTCGCGGGACTGAACCCAGGGCTGTACGTACCAGTCAAGTTCACATTGTTCAAACTTCCAACGCCGTTGTAATAGCCAGGCAACGTAATCGGGTTGGTCAAGCTGTCGCCCGAAATGGTTCCGTTGACAGTCGTCAACAACGCGATGTCTTCTGGCGACTCCAGCGTTCCGTAACCCGTCACGTTGTTGCCAAAGTTGACCAGGAATCCGTTGGTTCCCAACAACGTGCCCGCCGCAGTTGCGTTACCCAAATCGGTAAGTGTTCCCAGTACCGCTTGGTTTGCATCCAGCAAGCTGACTGCATTTGCATCAACATGAATCGCGCCATCGGTGCTGAATCCATCGTTGGAGCCAGCGTCACCGACCGTCAAATCTCCCGTGGCACGCAAGACGGATCCGGTTTCGCCAGCGAACGGACCTGAAACCGTTCCAAATCCTTCGAGTGTTTCGCCGTTGCCAAGCGTCAAACCCGTCGACGCGATGGTGCCTCCAGCGATTTGCGTCAATGACGAAAGGTTGACTGGGTCGGGACTGTCAAGCGTCAGCGTTTGGTTGCCCACGTCAAGCGTTCCTTCAAAGCTCAATTGTCTGATGCTTAACAGGGACAATGGTTCGACGTCAGTGAAGCGAATGGTCGTGGAATCAGAGTTATCCGTGGCAACAAAGTGAGCGTTTCCAAGTCCATTGTTCTCGGACACGTATTGCCCATTCGTGCTGGCTACATCGCCCAAGATCGTGAGCTGGTCGTTGCCCCCCGCTCCAGCGTTGACAACAATGTCGCCAGACAACTGAAAGAACCCGCCGGAGCTAAAGTCGATCGTTATGTTTTCGTCGACTGAGTCGGCACCGTTGATCGTGATCGAGTTGGTCGATGCGACTGGTTGACGATGCAAGATCGCGCCAGTGTTCGTGTTGTCAACGATTTGCACTTCGTCGCCCAATTGTTGAACTGTCACATCGACCGATCCGATCGCAGCCAAGTTCACGATCAGGTCAGGCGTGATTGGTGCCGGCAAAACATCGATTCCAAACACATGATCACTTGTTGCACCCGCTGCATCCGTGACCGTCAAGAATATCAGATAAGTCTCGTTGGCGACCAGCAATGCCGCGTCAGCAACCTGTAATTCTCCCGATCCGGCATCATACGAAAACCGGCCACCAGCGTTGTCGGTCAAAGTAACCGTCAGTGTGTCGCTATCGTCAACGTCAACTGCCAAAACGCTTGCGACCGTATCGCCGTTTTCTGCGGAGTCAAAGATCGTCGTGTTGGACAGGGAGATGCCAGTTGGAGAATCGTTCTGTCCGACCACAGTGACCGTGATTGTCGCAGTGTCTTCTGCGCCCGCGCTGTCACGAATCGTGTAGGTGAATTGATCGTCAAACGTTTGACCGGCGGCCAAGTAATCAAAGGCGCCATTCGGATCATACTCGTATCGCCCATTGGCGCGAACTTGCACGTTGGCTCCCGATGGCAAAGCGATTGTTTGGCCAACCTGAGCCGAATTGCCTTGGACAGATACGACTTCGATTTCGTCACCATTGTCGACGTCCGAATCGTTGTCCAAAGCAAATCCTGTGAATGAGCTTGCGGTGGCAAGGTCAGCTGTTTGCGAATCGGCAATCGCCACAGGAGCATCGTTTTGGCCGCTGATCGTGACGATGAAGTTCGCGGTCGCACTGGCGCCTTGATCGTCTTGAACGGTGTAAGTGAACACGTCTTGCAACGTTTCACCGGCTGTCAAACCATCGACGTCCGGATTCAAATTGTCCAGCGTATAGCTAAAGCTTCCGTCCGCGTTCCAATCCAACGTGCCATAGTTACCGACAATGTCCGTCGCATCGTTTGTTTCGGTATCGATTTCGGTGATTGTCAGCGTCGCTCCCGTGTCCACATCGCTGTCGTTGGAGACAAGGCTGCCGGTGATCGCGCCCGGATCGTTTTCGGCAATGCCGCGCAAGTCATCCGATGCAATGGGTGCATCGTTGACCCCTGTGACGGTAACTGTTGCGGTCGCCGTGTCTTGATCGCCAAATTCATCGGAAACGATGTAAGTAAATGTGTCGGTCAATTGAATGGCCGAAGGCAGGGCCGCGATGGACGCTGAGCTAGACGGATCGTAGGTGACCAATCCGTCCACCAATGTCAACAGTGCGCCCTCGCTGGATATCGTGTCGATGCTGACCACAGTCAGCACATCTAGCGTGCCTGCATCGGTATCGTTGGACGCAAGATTCACATCAACGATCGATGCGTCCGCATCGGTCGCCAAGGTGTCGTCGACGGCGACCGGACCGCTGTTGGCGATCAATGCCTGGGTTGTGACAATTCGCTGTGTTTCGTTATCTGCGGTGTCGGTCACGGTAATAGTTACGGTGTACGTGCCGTCTTGGAGGTACGTGTGATCTGCAGTTACCTGTCCGTCAACGACGTTGCCAGTCGAAGTCTGTCCATCACCCCATTCGATTAGAAAATCATGCGTGTCGGCCGCGCTGGCATCCACCACATCAGCAACCAATGTGACCGCCGAACTCTCTACACCTTGCAAAGCGTCCGCGACCAAGACAGGTCTTGCGTTCAAGAATGAAACACCAACGGCAGTCGCTGTTCTTGTGAACGACGTGCCACCAAGCGTATCGGTAATGGTTGCCGAAACCGTAAAGGTACCTTCGTCAGGCGCCGTGAATGCGTAGGTTGTTTGGTCTGCGACGGGGACAACATTGATGGTGCCGCCCGTCACACTCCAGTTCACTTGTCTCGTCGCTGCATCGACCAGTTCGTTCAATCCATCCAGCGAGAACGTCAACACGTCGCCTTCCAAGGCCGTCATGATCGGCGCGACAACCGAGATTGTTGTCGCCGGGTTAACTGTTAGCGTGATCGGATCGCTGGTTTGCACCAGGATTTCATCGACTGGATTGGCCGGATCCGTGAATGCATCGGTAAACGTATCGGTGATGGTCAATGTGACCGTGTGGTTGCCCGTCTGAACGGGAATGAAATTCAAATCAGTCGTGTCGTAGGTTTGAACCGTCTCGTCTGGCGCTGTAACACTCCATTGGTACCCGCGCGAGACACTGTATCCGGTGCCACGCAGTGGGCCGGCTGGCGCCAGTACGCTGGAACCCTCGGCGGTCAGCATCGCGATCGAACC
>CAYNNP010000397.1:0-4290 GCA_964398215.1 uncultured Pirellulaceae bacterium
TTAACGACTTTCGCTACGTAGAAACTGACTACTGGCTCCCTACCAGTGTGGCGATGACATCACGCTTGTGCCGATGCTTCGTGCTTTATTGGGCATGAAGCGATCTTTGTTTTCTTGCCACCAAGCAGTCCAGTCATCAAAACTTTTCTTGGGCAATTGCCCGCCTGATTGAAATTGGTCTTTTGAATTGGTCGATAATTCGTGCAGCACGAGTGTGGATTTCTTTGCCAACGTATATTCAACACTCCCCGGCCGGGTTTTTTCGATTAGCCATTCAACGCCTTCGGCTCGACCGAGTTCGGCCAGCCCAGTCGCTGCGATCAGTTTTGCACTGCGCCACCCGCCACCTGTATTGTCAGCCCACTTTCCCTGTGCAGGACTATTGTCGAAAGGGCCTGGAACCGGGTTGTTGATGACGTCCAACAAAAAGCCAGCCGTCTGAGGATGATGAGCATTGCGAAGTGCCATGACGTAGTAGTCGATGTCGCTTCGTGTTGCCTTGCGTCCGAGCTTCACAACGGCTTCTAAATCGGATGACTTGGAATAAAGAACTTCCGCAGGCGGAGTCGGCCGTTGTTGCACAAACGCTCCTGGTCGCTTGGAATACTCATGGCTCCAACGCTGCTGACCATCCTGGGCAAACACCTGGCCTATCACTTCGAGGATTCGCTGCCGACGCCGCAACCCGTTCTTGTCTGCGTGGCTCTTTTCAAGCTCTTCCAGCAAAATCTTTCGCACCGCGGGATCATCTTTGCCTTCGCTGGACACGATGTCGATCGCCAATTTAATTCTGTGCGTCTCGATTTTCCCAGCACCGATGATGTACCGGCGCAGCTGCAACATCACGTAATCGCGAACCGTTGCGGCGTCTTTTTTTCGCTTTTCCGCGTTCGCAGTTTGGATTTTCCGTGCGTCCTCAGATGTGTTGACATTGCCCATACCGAACAGTCGTTCGCCTTTATTTAATTCCGTTTTCATTTGCGCGAGCGTTTTTCGATTCGACGCGATCTGGTTTTCGTCGCCTTCATTGTCGAAGTCGTGGTGATATTTCAAATCTGGCCCGCCACAAGCGTGGATTTGCCAAAGCAGCGTATAGTTGTAGTAGTTTCGCGCTGAAGGATCATCGAATTCCAAGCACCGCATCAACATGTACTTTGCTTCGTTGCCGCCATTTCGACGCGCTAGCCAAGCAGCATTTTGCCAAACAGACATATCCTTGGACTTGATGATCGGTTCGATCCATTCGGGTCGCAGTTTTTCACCAAGCAATACCAGCGACTCGACGGCCGCGAAGCGAACACTCAAAACCGGGTCGCTCGACAATGGCAACAGGCTCTTGACTGCTTTCGGGTCACCTAGCTGACCAAGCGATTTTGCGGCGCTCTGTCGAACACGCTTATCATCGTCCGCCAAACACGTTTGTAATTCCGGCAGCAGCTCTCGCAGCATCAACTCGCCTGCACGCATCGCGGCAACGTGCCGAATATCGGCGTTTGCGCTTTTCAAACGCTCGGTTAACTGGGCAACCGAGTTGTTGCTTGGGTTGACCTCTACTTGCTTTGCGACATTTTTGTCATCACCCATGTCAGCCTCTGCGACAGTTGTCTTGGATGGATGGACGACATTGATTGGCAAAACGCCTGAGTTGCGAAACCAAACTCGCAGACCTGTTTGACCAGGCGGTGCTGGCGGAATAACGGGCCCGCTAAAATCGCTCGCAAAATTGCCCTCGCCGTACCACAAACCGTTACGCAATATTTCTTGCCAGGAGAAACTGAACTCGCCATTTTCGCCATTGGCAACCGTGACTGTTTTGGCTTCGCGATTCAGTTCTTTTCGCCACACTGGTGACAGGCCCCAATGCGACGTGTAATTGGGTCCGGGGACCTCTAGACGCAAGTCGTAGTCTGATACACGCATGGGACCGCCGGTGCGATTTTCGATCCGAACTTTCACAATTGTTTCGCCGTCACGTTGCTCCGATGACGCAACAAAATGATAGTTGTTGGAGAACCAATCCGTTGGTGCAACAAGTTTGCGTTGAATCACTATGTCAGATTTTGGAAGCGGCAATGTGATCTCTGTGACGTTTCGCTCTGGAGACGATGGCGCCAGAACCAACCGGTGTGTGCCCGCTGGCAGCCCCGCAAGTGAAACCAAACCATCACGGTTTCGACTTGCTCCCCATCCGTCCCGTTTTTTGTACGGGTAGCCGACGAAGGCGGTCGTGACTGCGTTAATTGATGCGTCTTGGCCTGCGCTAGTAACGACCTTGATGAACTGTTTCTTTACCAGCAGTGAAACATCAGTGTCGTCTTTGATCAACAGTTGCTCGTTTGATTTCCACTGGAGCGTTGCCGATTGCAGGTTAAGCTGCCTTTGCTGTTGCACTTTCCGCGTTTCAGATTCGATCACGTAAAGCTGTTTGTCGCGAACCAACGCGAGCCAGTTTTTGTCAGGCGAAAAAGCAACCTGTTTGTCTTTCAATAACTTTGGAACATCCACCACTTTCCAATAGTCTGCATCAAAGCCACCGATGACATCGCGAATCTGTTCTTGATTTTGAGTCAACTCTGGCTCCTCTCCTGGAGGGCCTGCTACTGCCCAAGTGCTGACGACACCGATGACCGCGACCGTCAGCAGTGTCAATAGAACGCTGGTGAATCCGGAAATTCGGCGACTTGGCTGTGCTGCCCCCACCAATCGATTGACGCGATCAAGCAGGCTGCCCGATTTGCCTCCGTTGGCTGCCATCGCAAGAGTCGGCGTGGCGCGAAGCTGTTCGAGTGCTGCTAGCGCCCATGCGTATTCTCTTTTGTCGCCGAAAGCGGAACATGCCAAGTCATCGCAACTGTATTCTCGCTGAATACGAATTTGTTTGGAGATCCACCAGACCGCTGGATTGAAAAACAAAAGTGTTTCGACCAGCATTTGCAGCAGATTCACCAAGAAATCATGCCGTCGGACATGGGCAAGTTCATGCAACAAGATTGCGTCGATTTGCTCTGGCGTCATCCCAGTCATCATCGAAGTTGGCACAACGACGATGGGGCGAACGACGCCCGATACCATCGGAACGTCGATTGACTTGGACAGCAACCAACGGATTGGTTTTCTTAGGCCGAGTCGCGTTTCTAGTGCCGCCAATCGTTTTGCCAAAATTGGTTTCGTTGAAATTGGATCCGAATTTCGATGTATCCGATTCAAACCCAGCCAAGAAATGAAGACTTTCAACAATTGCGCACCCGTTCCAATCAACCAGGCGACCACCAGCCATCGTTGCCAATTTGCCAACAGTAGCGATTGGATCCACGAACTTTTGGATTGGCTGGCTGTCGCAAGATGCTGATGGTCGTCGTACGCGTGCGTTTCCAAAACGGCGCTGCTGGACTGGTCGGTTGAAACAATCGTTTCAACCGAAAGATCACTGGGTAGTGGATCCAAGCCGCTTGCGTCGTTGGCCGTCGGAATTTGCAATGCAATTTCATCGGTTGGCCATTGGTAGTGCTTCGTAAAAGTGAAACCACAAACCAAAATCAAACACGCCAGCGCTGCAATCGAGACGGTGTATTTATGTCGGCGAATCGCGGGCAAGATGATGGCCAAAACGATCGCGACCAGAGCGGCTTGCCAAAACGAATGGATCAACGTCCAGCTGACTGCGTCAAGTATCTGTTCGTTCATTTTCGCTTCCCCTTGGATTCAAGTTTCTTAAGAAGGTCTTTGATCTGCTGGATTTCTTCTTTCGAGGCTTTGTTTTCCGAAAGAGCTTGCATCACAAGTTTTCCTGGCGAACCCGAAAACGCATTCGCCAAAAGATCGCGGACCAATTGCCGCTGAGTCGATTCGGCTTTGAAGGCAGCAGAATAAACGTGCGATTTCTGAGACTCGTCACGACTGACCAGCCCCTTATCAGCCATCTTTTGCAGGATTTTTAATGTGGTCGTGTACCCGGTCGCCTTGGGCAGCGATTCATGAATCTGCCGAACCGTTGACGGCCCAAGCGACCAGAGCAATTGAAGCAATTCAAGCTCTGCATCGGTGGGTTTGGGAGGTGTCGTTTTCTTTGTCATGACCTCATCCTACGACAGCTGACGTAGGAAGTCAACGACGATTGTCGTAGATGTGCTCGATTTTTAGGCCGGAGGTCGGCACAACCCTAGCTCATGGCGTGAGTTTTGCAGTTGCGTTTTTTGGTAACCCGAAGCGTGAGTTTTGGAGTTGCGCTTTTGCGGGGTGTTCAGTTTTTCAACACCACAAATTGCGGTGGCGCCACAAACGAGTGCCTGT
>CAYNNP010000398.1:0-4276 GCA_964398215.1 uncultured Pirellulaceae bacterium
GCTGGGACAGCCGAGCTACTATGTTGCCTACCTTGAAAAACTGATTTGCCCTGGCTGCATCGCCGAAAGTCTTGACAACTCTCGCTACGTAGACACCGGTTCTTTCTCGATCTCACTTGGGCTGTTGGCCATCGGCTTCTGCGGTCGGTTCCGGTTCTGGCCATGGATCGATATTGCGGCCTTCGGGGGCCTTGCCGCCGGGGGCGTTGGTGCCTCGTAGTGATGCGACGTAGGCAGAGACCAATACGATTTCGTTGGGATGCAGTTTGGCAGCCCATGCAGGCATGGCGTTGCCACCAGCGCCTTTCGCGACCACTGAAGCGATGTCTTCGATTTGGCTGACGTTCTTATAAAACGCATCCGTCAAATTCACGCCCACTTTGCCCTCTCCTAACTTCCCATGGCAAGCCGCGCAGTGTGTTTTGAATACAACCTTGCCAACTTTCAAAAAGTTTTTGTTGGCCGTGACACGCGTCAAAGTCGAGCGATCTGGTTTTAGTTCGCCCATCGCGGCAAACTGTAACTGTGCATTTTCGGCTACCGCTAAATCGTAGGCTTCTGCCATCGATCTGCCTTCGGCGCCCAAGTGATGCAGCATCCAGTACAGCGACAAACAGGCCAGACCAAGCAAAAATGCCAGCTTCCACCAACCTGGCAGTGGCTGATCGTCCATCTGAATGTCGTCGAACTCTCCGGCGCCGGTTGCAGTCTCATGTTGGCTCATTGGTTCAATCCTCCTGCCCGTCATTCAGTGGGATGCTCGCGTATTGCTTCATCGTTTCACCGTCTGTCGTCTTAGCTAAAAACACGATCAACAGAAATGCGACGACGAACAACACCAACGCCACTTCTGCAATCGTTGTCATATCCAAACTAGCAACCGCGTCCCGAATCATTCTGCTGCTCCTTGTGCGGCGGCATCGGCAACTGGTTTCTCTGGTTCCGGCACCCGGTTCAAGTCCGTCCCGAGTCGTTGCAGATACGCGATCAAGGCGACGGCTTGTCGATCGTACATTGCCGCAGGCCCACCGCCAGCAACAATTTCAGCCGCGATTTCTTCCGCTTGTCGGCGAACAGCCTCTTCGCAATTTTCGATTTCCGAATCCGTATACGGCACACCCAGGTCAGCTAAAACCTGTAAATGCGGCCGGACCTCAGATGGCTTGAGACGTCGATCCAACAAGTGCGAAAAACTGGGCATCACAGAGCCGTCTGTCTGTGCTGATGGATTGTCCAAATGTTGCCAATGCCAAAAACTGTCGTACTTGCCGCCAACGCGTGCCAAGTCGGGACCGATCCGCCGGCTGCCCCACTGAAACGGCCGATCATAAACGAACTCACCACCCTGGCTGTAGTCGCCATATCGCTTGGTCTCCGAAACCAGTGGGCGAATCATTTGCGAGTGACAGTTAAAGCATCCTTCCGCCAAGAACATCTGTCGCCCCATTAGCTCCAGCGGCGTGTAGGGTTTGACAGTCGCAACTGGCGTGACGTTGGACCTGATCGCCAGCATCGGTGCAAGCTCTAGGAAAGACGCAGCGACAACGATCACAATGATCAAAAAAGTCATCTTCGACGGCGTCCGCTCCCACCGACGGTGCCAACTGAACTTTCCAAGGCGATCCAACTTGCGTGCCATTTCCAATACGGGTACATCACTCCCGTAGTTACTTTCAACCACATCTGATCCCGCTTCATCCAACTGGCTGTCACGCGATAACGGCGCTGCACTGCATAGTGACTGACGGTATTCGGCAGGGCGCTTGAGCCAAGTCAGCAAGACGTTGGTGGCCATCAACAGCAACCCAAGCGTATAAACGATCCCGCCTGCCATTGCTGCCCACCATAGTGTTCTGACAACCGGCATCGTTTCCATGAAGTCGGGGGTGTTTAGGTTCCCCAGTTCATCCAGCGATAGCAACATTAGGCTTTGGTACAAACCCGCCGCGTAAGATGGTATGACACATAGCAACACTCCGACGAGGCCAATCCAAAAATGAAGCTTGATCCATCCTGGCCGCGCCCATTCGACTTGGAATAGCCGAGGCACCAACCAGTAGATCATTGCGAACAACAAGAAACCGTTCCAACCTAGCGCGGCTGAGTGTGCATGAGCGATCGTCCAATCGGTAAAGTGCGTCAGTGCATTGATGCTTTTGATCGCCAACAGTGGGCCTTCAATAGTTGCGATCCCATAAAAAACAAGTGCAACGGCGACGAAAGGCAGGACGGCCGCATCACCATCGCCAGCCTTCTTGGAGGCTTGTAATGTAAAGACTCCGTTTAGCAACATCAGCAAACTTGGAAACCAAAGCAGCAAGCCAAAAATCATTCCCAAGCTGCTAGCCCAATCAGGTAGCGCGGTGTAGTGCAAGTGATGCGGTCCCGCCCAAACTGTGATCAACAGGAGCGACCAAAAGTGAACGATGCACCATCGATAACTGTGAATCGGCTGGCCAGAAGCCTTGGGCAAAATGTAATACATCAGCCCCAAGAACGGCATCGTCATCAAGAACGTAATCGCGTTGTGCCCATACCACCACTGCATCAGTGCGTCTTGGACACCGGCAAACAAACCGTGGCTGTGCTGCCAGCCCATTGGGATAGCCAGGTTGTTAACAACATGGACAAACCCCACCGCAATGATCGTGGCCGAATAGAACCAGAGCGATACATACAAGTGTCTTTCGCGGCGGGTCTTGATTGTCATGGCAAAGTTCACGCCAAAAACAAGCAACCACAGGACGGATATCGCGACGTCGATCGGCCACTGAGCCTCTGCGTATTCTTTGCCCTGTGTCATTCCCATCGGAATTGTGATCGCGGTGGCCAGGACCACGAGTTGCCAGCCCCAGAAATGTAAATGGCTAAGTCCTCGACTCCAAATCCGCGCTTTGCACAAACGTTGCGTGCTGTAATACACCGCCGCAAAAATTCCGTTCGCCAAGAAAGCGAACAATGCGGTGTTGGTATGGACCGGCCGAATCCTGCCAAAGGACAACCATTCGGGGGCACCGCCAAACAGACTAGGCATGCACAGTAACAGCCCCGCAGCAGCTCCGACACAACAGGCGAGCAAACCCCAGATGATGGTCGCCGAAACGAACTTTCGGACGATACCATCATCGTAGGAAAACGACTCGACTTCCGATGCTTGGGT
This sequence comes from uncultured Pirellulaceae bacterium, assembly GCA_964398215.1. Taxonomy (GTDB): domain Bacteria; phylum Planctomycetota; class Planctomycetia; order Pirellulales; family Pirellulaceae; genus CAYNNP01. The sequence continues at coordinate 3,161 of CAYNNP010000398.1, forward strand.
GCTCATGGATTCCTTTTCTCATTCGGCAAACTGGATGCTTTCTCAGCCAAAAGGATAATTTGCTGAACACTGATTGACGAGCCATGATCTACAACCGCGACAACAAAGCACACCAAATTTGCGACTTGGGCAAGATGCTAATGCCGCAGCAGTTGGGGCATGATAGGCGCTGCAGTCTCAACGGACTGGTCAACTAGGTCTATCGCTTTTTTCGCCTGAACATCGTCTTTGGGCTTTTGAAACAACTCATCCAACGGACTAACGACCTGGATATCGTCACGATTCAAAACGTGTGTGTAGATCATCGTGGTCTCAATATTCTTGTGCCCCAACAGCTCTTGAATCGTGCGGATGTCGGTTCCATCACGCAATAGATGAGTGGCAAAGGAATGGCGAAACGTGTGGCACGTTACCGGCTTGTTCAGCTTCGCGCGGACCACTGCATCTCGCAAATGCGCTGCGAATGTATCCCGATGAAGATGGTGCCGGTGAATTCTGCGTGTGCGTGGATCACGCGACCGTTTGTCTGAAGCAAACAAAAACTGCCAGCAAAATTTGCGTTCTGCGTTGGGGTACTTTCGAGCAAGCGCGTAAGGCAGCCAGACCGATCCCATCCCATTGGACAAATCAGAATCGTGAAGCTCACGACGCCATTGAAGCTTTCTGCGCAAAGGCTCAACCAATGAAGTTGGCAAGGGAACGAACCGACTCTGATTGTGCTTGCTGTCGAAAACCCGGATTTGCATCAGATCGAAATCGAAATCTCGAACTCGCAACCGCAAACACTCGCTAATACGGAGTCCGCAACCGTACAGCAAATGCGCTATCAACTCATATCGTTTGGGAATGTAGTGAAAAACATCTCGAATCTCATCCTTGCTCATCACTGTTGGCACCATCTTTGGCTTGTCGCTTCGCAGCGCATTGACATCATCCATGGGGCGCAACAGAACATGCTCGAATAGATACTTCATCGAAAAGAACGCGACTTCCTGGGTCGACGCCGCGACGTTGCCATCCACGGCCAAGTCCGTCAAGAACGCTTCAACATTTTTTACAGAGATCCGATCAAATTCGGCCTGGCTAGACAACCCGCGAACTCGCATAAAACGCTTG
>CAYNNP010000399.1:0-4225 GCA_964398215.1 uncultured Pirellulaceae bacterium
CATCTCTGGGACAGAGATGGCGACTTTGTTGCTACTGACTCTTGCTGGGATTTTCGTACCAGATGACTCCTAGGTTGCGGCGTTCCTCGCATGTGAGCACATCTAGGTCGCCGTCTTGATCCAAATCCAATACTTCGATCCGATCAGGTTTGACATTTGTGGTTAGATCGATTGCCTGCCAGTTACCGTCCTCGCGCAGCCAAATCCCAGGCAGATCTTGTTGCTTGTCGGCTGCCGTGTTTGCTGTGAAGACGAAACCACTTTTACCAAACCGCCGGACGGCCTTTCCAAATCGAACGCCACTTGGATTTTCGATTTTAGATCGCTTCCAACCTGTGTCGGCTTTTGAGAATTGAAGCACATTGGCGCCGCGCGTGGCGACAAACATCTGGTCAACCCGCGAGTCCATGAACATGACTTCGGCGTCGCTGCCGCCAATCGTATGATCACGCCAGGACATCTCGCTGTTCCTCGGTTGCTCTAGCCAGCCGACTCCGCGATTCGGTCCTTTGCGATCACTGTAAACTAGGTCCTGGTCTCCGTCACCATCCATGTCGAGCGCCTTGAGCGTCATGATCCAACCGGCGTCGCGAAGCTTTCGCGTTGACCAACTGTTGCCATTTGGAATCGCCAGGCTGATCGTGCCATTTGAACCCTTTGCCCCGACCGTTAACGCAGGTTTGTCGTTGATCACGATTGGTTCAGCGAACATCCAGGCTTGCCCGTCCAGTGGTTTGATCGTTTTTGATTCCCAGCGATCTATTGAAAGCAGCTGAGTCTGATCGCTTGATCGATGCACCATGACGCGTCGCGATTTCCCTTCATGGCAACTGATGACCTCAAGTGTTCCATCACCATCGACATCAAATGCAACCGCGTCTTCCGGCGATCGCGATTCGCCGACTGTGACGGCGGGCCATGCCATTTTAGACTTCTTTGCGCCGGGATTCAGATACAGACGGACCACGCCCGATTCTTCCCAGCCAGTCACAATATCAAGCAATCCATCACGATTGAAATCCGCAAGCCGAACTCCGTCGGCACCACGTAGCGAACCGTCAATCACATGACGGTTCCACGGCGGCTGGTCCGCGTGAGCGAGGGCACTGCCAAAGATGATCCCTGCCCACAAAAAACCAGCCGTGCTCATTCGGCGCAGATTAGTCATCACTTCGTTAAGACTTTCGGCCAACCTACCGGCATCAGTCGCCCATGACTTCTGCTTCGCGTGCTTTCGCTTGCTCGTCGGTTTGTGCTTCGAACTTCTTGGTCAGGTCTTGGACCTTTTCTTTCAAGCGATCACGATCGTCTTCGGTCAGCTCCTTGTCCTTTTCGCCTTGATCGGCTGCCTTGTTTGCGTCTCGCCGAATATTGCGAATCGAAATCTTGGAGTCTTCCGTCAGCTCTTTGATTCGAGAGACCATCTTCTTTCGGACGTCCGTTGAAAGCGCTGGGACGTTCAGTCGAACGATGCGCCCGTCACTTTGTGGATTCAATCCTAGGTCGCTACCTACAATCGCTTTCTCGATTTCTTTGATCGTACCGGCGTCATAGGGGCGGATCACGATCTGCTGAGGCTCTGGGACCCCGATCGATGCAAGTTGTTTGAGTGGCGTCGTCGACCCGTAGACTTCGACTTTGAGTGAGTCGACGAGGCCAGGTGTGGCGCGGCCGGTACGAATGCCCGAAAGGTTATTTCCCAAGACCGAGACGGCTTTCTCCATTCTTTCTTCGGCATCCATCAATATTTCGTCAATGCTAGGCATGATGAGCTTCCTTGTATCCTGAGACAAAGTTTGTGTGTTGTTTCGTGAGTGATTCAGTTTACGAAGTTTTCGCCTTGAGTGTCCATCTCCAACTCTCGTTTTTTCCGTCCTTCATCGCCGCCGCGGGCGGCGCGACTTCGTGGCTGGCTTCACCAGCCTTTACAGCAGTTCGCTGCGCAGTTGCTTGAGCAGATCGATGGCTTTGCCAATTTCGGCTTTTTGGCGTTCAGGGTCTTGGGGAATCTCGCGTTCGATCGTCAACGGGCCGGTGTATCCGATGTCTTTGAGCGTTGAAAGGTACTCGCGGATATTCACATCGCCTTCGCCAAGTGGAACTTCAGCGCCCCATGTCTCACCTGGTTTATCGCTCCAGGTTCCGTCCTTGCAGTGAATGCTTGCCACATGCGGCGCGACGGCACGCAAGGCTTCGATTGGTTTGCCGGTGCCATAAAGAATCATGTTTGCCGGATCAAAATTGATCTTTAAGTTATCCTTGCCAACTTGCGAAATGAACTCCAATAGCCCTTCGGCGGTTTCTTGGCCTGTTTCCAAGTTCAATGTTTGTTCATTGCTGGCTGCGTGGTCACACAACGTTCGCGTCACGTCGACGATTTCGCTGTATCCATCTGCGGCCGGGTCGTGCGGTATGAAACCGATATGCAAAGCGATTGTGTTGCATCCCAGCCATTTTGCGAAGTCTGATATCTCCAGCATTTCCTTCAGTCGACTATCGCGAGTCTCCTGCGGCACGAGTCCTACGGTTTTCACAACGGTCGGAATGTCGGCGTAGCTTTCGCCGTCAAAGCCACCGAAGACTGCAGTGCATTTGACGCCCATTTCACTGAGCTGAGTTCGCAACTGCTCGGCGGCGGATTGGTCACGTTTGCCTTGATGTGGTGCGTGCAACTGAATAGTAGGAACGCGCAGTTCAGAAATCACATTCCAAGCAACGCCAAGACCTGCGTCCAGTGAGGCAAAAACGCCGATGGGCCAAGGATCCATGTTTTTTCGCTTATTGGTTGTTAAAAGGAAGTGGTACTCAAGCAACGAATCACAATCGTAACGTATTCGCTGAGCACAGTGTTCCGCTGGAAGGATCTGGTGATCTGAAAGTTAAAAAACTACATCGAAAAACGCGGGGCAAGCTCATTGCCGGGATTTTCGAGGTCCGTGTCGGCAACAAATAGTTGGCCAGCGTTCGGAGATTCACGTTTCACTTCATCCGACATGTGTTCAATCGCAGTCGTGACGACGAGTTTCAGTTTGCCGCCTGATGGAACCAATGCGGGGCAAGTATTTTGTGGTGAGCCCGGCATGTGCCAAATGTGCTTGAGTTCACCCGACTGCAGATCGTACAGACGCGTCTGGCCATCACCCGCTTGCTCTGGCAAGAACATCGAAACGATCAACCCTGTCTTGTCGGGAGTCAAGATTGCTCCATCGGGAACGGCAGGATCGTTTGTCAAATCCAGCAGCACTTTGCGTTCGCCCAACGTGCCAGCTGCAATATCGATTGTGTATCCGGCCACCTCGCGGGTCGGTGAATCAATATCTATCAGCTGCAAGTCGCCATCGTGAATGCGGATCGCTTTTCCATTACTGCAGATCTGGTCGTCGCGCAGCCGGATTAGTTTTTGGTCGGCACCGCGCCAAAGATACAGGCCCGCCTTTTTGGTTGCGAACTCAAGATCCTTGGTGCCAAAAATCAGGTTACCATCATGCACCATTCCATCGTTGATGATCGTGTTGGTCACATCGTCATCGATTCCTTCACAAAACGGTGACCAAGAGCTGTCGGCGGTGTCAAAAATCCCCAGCGTTCTTTCACAACCAACAACGAACTTTCCATCGGACTGACAAGGAAACGCAAAGCCAGGACGACCAGGGAGATCAAAGGATTGGTTGCTGCCGGAGGCCAAGTCCAGCACATTCAGGCTGCCGTTGGATGCGTCGGGGCCGTGCTGAATCCCAACCCATGACAATTTGTTTTCGGCCAGCGGATAAGGACCTTCGGGTAGAAAACGCAAGTGGTCTGAATCGGGTGTGTTCAGTGCTAAAGCAGTTGTGGTCGATGTCATCTTTTTGGATCAATTTTGGTACGTGAAGGTGACGGATCGGTGCAAGTGAGCCCACCGGGCGAGTCGGCAATTGACCACGATAGTTTTGCATTCGTAGCGAGGCGCGTACAGCGGACGTCCATCCGTTGGTAGGACTAGGCCCGACCAAGGACGCGATAGGTGCCGGAACAGCGCAAACGCCTCCATTATGGTGCAGACATTACGCTGTCAACGACGTTTCTACTTGGGTCCGAAGTTCCGGCAATTGCAGCGTTTGCTCGGTCCGGCCTACCTCAAGAGCGCTTACGAGCTTTTTGGGTTGCGATTTACTGGTAACCCGAAGCGTTAGTTTTGGAGTTGCGCTTTTTGGGAGTGCTGAATTGTTCAACACGACAAACTACG
>CAYNNP010000400.1:0-1599 GCA_964398215.1 uncultured Pirellulaceae bacterium
AATGCCATGATGTGCGTTTCGCCACCACCCATTCTCCAGCCAATGCTGTAGGGATGCGAGTTTTGCCTATAAATCCACGGCGGAGGAAAGTCACCGTGTTTCGCTATCATGTCCGACGCGTGATCGAGATACCATTGTTCGTTCGCGTATTTGCCCATGTGCATCATCGCCGTGCGCTTGGTTGGTCAGGATTTTTTGGGAGTGAGTTCTGCAGTTGCATCTTTGAGGCATGGCCACACCGATTGCTCGTCATGTTTCTCAAGCACACACATGTTTACCCGCCAATTCTATCACGAGGTACCTCGTAAGGAATCGTACCATTGCGGATGTAATCGTGTACTAAGACATCGGGGTCCCCACCGTAGCTAGCGGTTCCTCCGCTTGTTAGACGTATCAAATCGAAGGGAATTTCCGAACTCTTGATCTCGTCAATCGATATATTCCAGTTGACGTCAATCAAGTCCTGCAACTCCTCAAAAGACCAAGCGTAGAATTCCGGCACGGCGAGTCTGTCATACTCATCACGCAGGTCATGCCAGCCAGTCGGCCAAGTGTCAGTCGTGCGTAAGTGTTCAATAATAAAAACGCCCGTCCAGTCAGACGCGTATGCCTCTAGTGGAAGGTTTGCTACACGCTGTACGAGTCGAGCAAGCCACCATACCCCAATCGTGATGGCAGTGATGAAGACTGTCATGACAATCGCTTTACGCATTGGTTAAAGAAAACATTCTTAGTGGGGCAATGTCGGTGATCCTTCCAAACAAAACGCGCGTCTGGATTCGCATGGATCACATGTTATTCAGCGTCTCGTATTGCGAACGAGGGTGAACGGTTGAGTGATTGCAGCTTTGCACGAGCCACAAACCACAACACTATTGAAAACACAACAAAGGGAGTGAGCCACATCCCGAGCTGCAATGACGAATCTATAGAGGCCGCGAGTGAATCGACAGGCGCTGGCTGGCCACCTTCCGCGGCAACTCTGAATGATTCGGTCATGCCAACAACCGTTCCGCCGGTTCCCAGCAGAACCCCAAGCACCACGACCAGCGCAGCAATCGTTTTGACCAAAGTCCACCGACGGATGGGATCGACACTGGATGTCGCATCGTCCGGAATCAATTTTGCATTCATACTGGTTTCTAACTCCCAAAAAACAGGATTGATCGTTCCGTGTTCATGCCATTGTTCTGCCTTGCATGCTCAACAGTGCATGTCGGAAGCGTGCGTTTTCCAATCGATGCCCAGGAGTTCCGCTTCCACTTCCGAATCGATTGGGAAGGCGAATTCGCCCTGGAACCAAATGACGACAAGCCCTGACAGATCATACTCTCTTTTGTTGGGACACGACTCAAGCCTAGCAATGCACGTAACGGGTGGCAACGCGGATGGAGTCCCAAACGGGTATCGCCGCGTGTTCTGCGGATTCCGTTGAATCGGTGTTTCCTTTGGTCGAATCAAGTAAGGTTTTCCAGGGTACGGTGCGTCACGATACCTTGCGATGAGCCGTTCCAGTTTCTTCTTGTTCCGTTTGGTAGTCGGCAACCCTTCAATTAGACCACCATACGTCAAGTATTGTGTAAGCCCATGCAGATGAAG
>CAYNNP010000400.1:1699-4212 GCA_964398215.1 uncultured Pirellulaceae bacterium
GTTCTGTCCGCAGTACGCTCACTCACCTGGACTCCAATAATAACAAGCTCGACCGTCTCGGTCACTCGATTGAATAAAGCCGCTGTTGACTGCGACACGCCTTGATCCCGTGTTGTCTTTGTCAACGAGTATTTCCAATCGCGTGATGCCAAATTCCGCAGCGATTTTACAGGCGATTGAGACGGCGCGCGTTGCGATTCCGCTGCGCCGATAGTCTGGATGTGTCCAATAGGAGAGGTTCGCGATCTGCTTCTCCTGCGGGCGGATTTCACATCCGCCGACAAGGCAGTTCGAGTCTGTGGGACGCACCGCATAGGTGTATCGCGTCCCCAGGTTTCTGTCATCTATCCAGCCCCGAATTACGTTCCGCGAATGCTCAATCGAGGGCACAAAATCCGGCGGAAACTCGAATCGTTTTCTATGCTCGGAATCGTGGTCTGCAGCAAGCATCGCTGACGCATCGGTGAGTCGAAATTCATCTAAATAGACGATGCCATCTGAATTAGATTTCATGATTGAACCGCGAGTCGCATGACGTTCAAATCAGCGGGCCGGGAGAGTTGACTTACCATCGATAAAACCTTGCAAGCTTCTAAACTCTCGATAGTGTTTTGTCGCGACCAGCCAACCGCAGCAGCATTGGCAGCTTCGCGCTCATCGCATTGTTATCGCGCGTTTGCGTTAGAATTGCAAGTCGCGAAACTTGTCCGTGTACAATTGCTGGTGTCGCATTTGAGCATCAGCCCACGACGACGGGAATTCATATTCATCGAAAACAACTTCTTTGATGGCGGTGCGAACCTGCAATGCACATTTCTCCGGCTCTACGCGCCCGACACCAGTCCCCAATCCGGGGAACGCAACCGATTTGACGCCGTCCGATATTCGTTCACCTACCAGCGCTCCGGATGGGAACCGACCGTGCTTGATCAACAATAGGGCGGCGCGGGCAGCCAAGTATGGATTTACAGTTTCAGACAAGACCATTGGCACACGCATGGTAGGCGCTGCAATCAGATAGGAGATGCTGGAATGATCCGTTTCGACAATGTCTGCACTACCAACAATCAATTCTCCATGGTGTAGGTATTTGATTTGGTTTTGAAGTTGTTGCTGTACACCCCATCCGAAATGCTGGCTGTAGACCATGTCGATCCCGCCATCCATAAATCCAAAACTGTTTGCGGGACTAACGACAGCATCAACTTTCAGGTTGAGAATGTTGCCGCGATGGACCTCGACGCCTTTAAGTTCGCCGCAGTAGGTCTGCCAGGCTTGAGCAAGCGGTTCGTCAATCGAGCAGAGAATGATTTTCATTTGGTACGCTTAGCGTGAGTTCCGCGATCAATCAAAAGCCAAACCGAAGGACGCCGCGTTCATAAACGAGTCGTACAACAGCTTCAATACGATAACGCTACCGATCACGCGGCCCGTGCGGTCGATCCTCCATTTTCGCTGTAACGGGTCTCGTGGCCTCGGGTGCATCTGATTGTTCCTTGATCCAATGACATGAACTCCATATCGCAGTTCTCTCTACTCTCGCCCTCAATTCATCGATTTTGTTCAAGCGTCGCTGAAGTTGGGAAACGCGGTACATTACGGCTGTGCCCTGGGAAACAAGACTCTCACCTTTGGTACGTTCGCATGCCCGGATCGCCGCGGCGAGCCTCGCGTCACTCAGGTTTGGCATCGCAGGAAGTTTATCTGCTATCACCATCGCAACAATTTCGTCAACTTTTGTGAGAGCAGAGTGGTCATCGGGAAAGTAATCCAGGTGCTCTGCGTTTGACGCGGTCTTTATTAGGTCGCGAAGTCTTTGCTGGTGACTAGCAATCGACGATTTGATGGAAACGCGGCTCTGCCGGAGTTCACCGAGAACCCGCGATCGCTGAAGCACATTCGAAAGCGGCCAAACGCAAAACAATGCGCACGCAGTAACAAAAAAACCTAGAGTACGAATAGAGTATCGCATGTGATTTTAAATCTAGATGCCACGTGCTGAAATAGAATCAATCGCTTCACCGAGGGCATTGATGCAAACGCCTCAAGTGTACCAATATCCGCATTAGAATTGATCAGATTCACGAGTGTTACGTCCATGATCTCTGGGATTTGATTCAGTTGATCTGGGCTAAGATCGCAAGACTCAAGATCCAAGAACCAAAATGGTTCGTCAAATGACAGGGATTTTAATTCGATGATCGGGACCAGCTTGTGTCGAAAATCTACCTGTTTGATTCTACCCAGAAAAGCCCAGTCAAGTTCTTCTTTCAGCCATATTGGCAGATATTTGTACGTGTCATCGAATTCAAGAGTGACGCATGCCCCGAGCGATTCAAGCTGCCATCTGAGACGGGCTCGGCGGAAATCCGGAAGCACTAGGAAAACAAAAACTGCCAACAGGAGAAATGGAAGAGCCAGATACGGAAACCGTAACTTTGAATCGCGGAGCTTTCTGTATCCAATCACGTAGCCGGCCAGCAACAGCAAGCATGGGATTGCCGTCAACGCAA
>CAYNNP010000401.1:0-4193 GCA_964398215.1 uncultured Pirellulaceae bacterium
GGCTTCGTGCTAGCGCGTCGACACGATCCCATATTCAGAGCTTGAGGGTCGTCCTTTATGTCGTGAACAACCAAAAAGCGTATTGAGCAACCTACCGATGCAAAGCTCGATGGTTCAGAGATAGGGTCCCAGCTCAACTCTCGCGTCCAAATCATGAAGCGGATTCCATCGTACTGGGCGATCAAGCCAAGGGGAGTCAACTCCGTGACGACACCATCAATAACGTCGCCAGCAGATATCATTGAAGTCGTTTACCGGAAGTAGGGTCGTCTCAACAGAACACGGTGTCCAGCGCTGCACAAACCATGCCGCTCCAGAACAAGCTGCTGTCTGTGTTGCCGGATTAGCTATCGGTGCCGAGCTGCAATCCGTCTAGCAGTTTTTCCGCTGCATCGCTCTTGTTCAGAACGTAGTAGTGGATCCCTGGCACGCCGTTCTCGATCAGATCAACCGTTTGCTGTCTGGCATGGTCGACCCCGACGTTGAATTGGTACTCAGATTGCTCGCTTTCATTCATCGCTTCTTCAAGGCCACTAGGAATCCTAGCCTTGCACATCTTCGCAATTCGCATTGCCTGCTTGAAGTTCGTCACCGGTAAAATGCCAGGCACGATAGGCACATCGATTCCTGATGCGGCGCAGGAATCTCGGAAACGATAGAAGTCACTGTTGTCGTAAAACAACTGTGTCACGATAACGTCGGCGCCCGTGTCGACTTTTCGCTTCAGGTTTTCCATGTCCGTTTTTGCATCAGTGGCTTCCTGATGAACTTCTGGGTATCCAGCAACCAGAATCCCAAATTGGTCTTGAAACGATTGACGGATCAAGCCGACCAATTCGTTGGCGTATTGCAATCCACCTTCAACTGCCTGAAACGTTTCGGTGCCCTTTGGCGGATCACCACGAAGCGCAACGATATAGTCGATCCCTCGCTCTTTCGCTTCATTTAAGTATCCGATCAACTGCTCCGTCGTGGAACCGACGCATGTCAAATGGGATGCGACTGGCAAACCCGTGATTTCTTTGACTCGCTGGACAACGTCCAGCGTCGTGTCTTGAGTTGATCCGCCAGCACCATACGTGCAAGTGAAGAATTCGGGCTTGAAGTCCGATAGCCGCTGGACGTTTTGGTACAACTTCTCGCGTCCCTCCGCCGTCTTGGGCGGAAAGAGCTCGAATGAAATGGAGCAGCGAGACTGAGTGTAAAGTGAAGCTAGGCTCATGTTTCTTTTTCAAAAGGGCGCGACCGATACGTTTACATGTATCCCATCGATGAATTCAGCCCATTATTGTAGCCCCAACCAGCAGAATCTAACGACACCCATAGCCTGCAACGCTTTTTGCGGGGCGAATTCGTTCCTTTGTCGCGAACAACGTCAGGGCAGCCGGTTTTTTCGCGTTTTGGTTCGTTGTGATTTGCGGCCGATGGTGCGCAGCGAATGTCGCGAAGCACACTGGCCCTGAGTCGATCGATGTCTCAAAAGTCTCGCGACCAGGTTCTTGGCTCACCCATTTGTGGTTCGTTTCTGTCCAGTTCGCAATCCGCTTTCGCACAGAAATACGTCAAGACGACTTTCGTGATTGCTGATATGATTGATACTTGATTGAACCAACTGGCTTTCGTAGCTGAATTCTGAAATCTACGAGAGCCTGACATACTACTTGAAAACGCTTCTTTAAAGGTGCGAAATGAGCGGGCAATGGGTCGAAGTCGAATTTGATTGTTTGCCACTACGAAGCGTTTCAAGGCTGGATGTTCCTGTGGACGCGTCGCCGAAATACGAGCAATTTTTATTGCGTCTGAAGGCGGCGATTGAAACACATGGTTCCTACAACTCGTATTACCTTCATCGTGGCAAGTGTGTCTTTCATCTGACCAACGACCCAAGCAGTGGAACGATCGAATTCCATTTTGAAGGCACAGTTCTGACTGATGGAAACGACCTCCAGACGCGCAATGTTGACCTTTCGATTGACTTGGGAAATGAAACCTGCGGTTGGCTGACCGAAAAATCTGTCAGCTTCTTGACCGAGAGTGTGCAACATGCGGTGATCGTCGATTTCAACCGCTACATCGCCGCTGGGGATTTGGAAAAGACTCGCGAGCGAATAGAGAAAATCAATCAGCAAAGTGATGATGCCGATGGTTACATGGGCATGTACCTCTAGTGCTGCGTTTCAACTAAAAAACTAAAAGTTGGGGTATCGCCTTTCGCAGCACGACTGTCCCAGCCGTGAATCCTCGACTCGGAGAGTCGAGCTACTATGGGGCTGTGACGCCAACACTAGACTGTTTGCACACCTAGACCAAACATTTGCCTGCAGCAATAAAACTCCTGCAATTCAGCTTAGCAACACGATATGAACCAGAATCCAGACCAGTCAATATTGCAGTACATGGATGCGGACCTTTTGGATGTACCGCCCAAGAAAACGCTACTCAGTTTGGCGATTGGGTTAACCACCGGATTGGCCTTGGGTGCTGGCGCCATCGTGCTTTTACGAGGCATGGAGAGCGAGAGTGACGGCTTGCGAGCGCTCGTTCCAGCGCTGGCGGTTGTTGTGCCCATGCTCCTGGTGACCGTTTTGCTTTGGTGGGGCCAACGAGGCCAGACAAAACGTGTCATGAACAAACTCGCGATTTTCGTCGCCATGATTGGCGGACTCGGTTTTGGGGCCGCGATTGGATTTGTTGCGCCAACAGAACGTTCCATCATCAATGCGATGTTATTGGAAAACAAGCCTACCATTCAAGGCAAGGCAAAAGCACTGGTCAAATTCTGGGATCAGGTCAATGCGTTTTCGCACGAGCCTTTGGACGGCGGGTTTGCAGAACAACAATTGGAAGAGTTACGGCTTGCGCCGTTGAATTTGATCAAGGGCGGATACGATTTGTCAGGCAGTTGGAATACGCTGCTGGCTGTTGAAACAGATTTTGCCCGTCTAAAACTCGACACGGATCCCGAGACGATCATGCAGTCTTGGGATAGACCAAAACCGCTATTCAAAACGGACCGGTATAAGTACAGCAATGAATCTGGTGTCGATCAGATCGCTAGTGTTGCGTTCGGCGATCCGTATCTGTGGACGAGCGAAGCACAAGATTTTGTAGCCATGATGCAGCAATTGGAATACGTTTTGATTGTGCGAATCACGGACACCAAGGAAGCGGAACTGGGAAAAGACAGCTATCGGCCAGGATTGATGCGCGGTCAAGTATTTTTGTTCAGGTTCAGCGACGAACAATTGGTCGGCGGATTCGATTTCGTAACGACACATTCTGAATCGATTAAATATAGCTTTGACGAGACTGGTACCAGCGAAGATGAAATGGAGTCGGCGAGAAATGAACTGAAGGAGAATTTGCGAGACAACGCTTGGCCAGCACTTTGTGTGAAGCTGCATTCGGTTGTCGAATCAGCCATTTCTGATTTCGAGAATTTGGAACTGCCCTACACTAACGACTGGGTTAACGCTGCGAATGAATACCACAGTCGAAATGCGGCAGTGGTACCACCAAGTGTGCCCAAGAAACCAACGGAACCGGATTCCGCCAAAGAAACAGTGATTGAGCTGACAGCGGCGCAGCGAGCCGAAGTATTGGAACTGTTAAAAACCAGTAAGCTCAATGCTATCACCAAGGTCCGAAAACTGACCGGGGCGAGCCTAAAGAAGTGCAAAGAGTTCGTCGAATCGATGTAGAGTGCTGAGCGTCGAGTTCGATCGAAAGTCGTGAAGTTAGGCACGGACGAATAAAGAGGAGCGCCGGACCGGAGTCCTTTAGCCTGCCTGCAGTCAACATCACCAAGAGCACGGCTTGGCTCGGTACTGCATCGAACGACCATGCGTTCTTTCTCGCGTAGGGGCTCGTCGCCCAAGTCACCCGATTTCCTGACCGTCGAATCGGCGACGAAACCAATTTCCTCGGCAGTGAAAGAAATCGAATTAATTCGATTTTGTTCTTGACTGGCAGGTTCTGCGTACATCTAATGAATACGATAATCGAATTCTTTCGATTGCGGAACTAGCAAACGTGTACCGAGATGCCAAGAAACACTACCAAACATCCGACCGAACTTGAGTTGGAGGTCCTGCAGGTGCTGTGGGAACTTGGGCCAATGACTGGCGCTGCGATTCGCGACGCGCTACCCAAGTCGCGCCCTCTGACCTATCAAAGCGTGATGACCATTCTGG
>CAYNNP010000402.1:0-4169 GCA_964398215.1 uncultured Pirellulaceae bacterium
ATTTAGTCATCGAATAACGCGATCCATTCAAAAGCGCAAGCACAAGCATTTGCGCATAGCCACAGACCGTTCAGTTTAAAACGACAAGACCGCTTCGATCGAAACGGGTGGGCCGCGCGGATTCGCGGCAGCAATCCGAATCGTGTGCAATGCGGTGACGGACGGCATCGGAGCACGATCAGACACCAACTCGCAGATCGGCGGAGACCATGGAGGCCAACCTGCCCCAGCTGGACAAGCCAGCGACATGCAAATCGCACACGTGTTTGGATCGTGTGGTATTGGTTGATGTTGGTCGTTGGGTTCGGTGTCTAGATCATGATGATGGCAGCAAAGTTGGCAACGCGAATCCGTTTCAACGGCCCTAGCATCTCTCGTTGCGATAACACAATCATCACACGATACAAAATGAAGCCACGCCGGAGCGTGCCCGAGAAGGGCAGCTACGCAGAGAAAAGCGGCGAAAAAGGATCGGAGGTAGTTCACTAACGTCACGCTTGGAGAAAGCACTGGTCCGACCACAGACACTGCAGTGAAACGTTGATGTATACGTTTGGGTTCGTCAAGATCAAAGGTGTTCCAAGCAGTAATCTCGAACAACCTGATTGAGGCTATCCAAACGGCTAAACGCGTCAGCAAGCCAGACACTTATCGCGTCCGCAGCCGCAGCGAACCCACGCAGGTTGCGATTAGTAGCAGACTGCTTGTAAGCAAAACGAGCATCAAAAAATTGGGTGTGCTCATCGCGCCTAGACTCCTTCCGATACTCAGCTCACCAGCGTCAAAGCTGGCGATTGTGAACTTCAGCCCGTAGCGTTCGAATGTAAGCACACTTATGAACCGGAAGGCGTCGAAACGATACGCCAGGAGGTTCAGTGATCCGATCGCTAGGATGTAAGCGAAGGACAGCAGATTTGGCGCAGCTTGGTTTTTTGCAAAAGAAGCAATGAGAAGCCCCACGGCGAAGTACCCACAAGTTTGAGCGATCATTGTTCCCCAAAACAGTAGCGACGTTAGAACCTCCGGCTTCAGCGCGGCAACCACAATGGCGGACGTGCCCAGAGCAAGCCCACCATGCACGACCGCTTTGGAAGCGACGAACTCAAAATAAGACGCGGGAGATAGCAGGATTGCTCGCAATGCTCCGCGCTCACGTTCTTGTGCAGTCATCGAAACCAGCAAGCCCGAAGCCGCAAAGAATAGGATCGTCGTCAGCAGCGTACTACCAATGAGTGAGAGGCTTAGAGCGTCAGCCACCGACACATTCTCAAGGGAGTTTCGTGTAGCGGTCTGTTGAGTCGGCGGGACGACCGGCTGAATTGTCTCGAAGAATTGGGGCATCTTGCCGAAGTGCTCAAGCGATACCGAGAGGAACCATCGAGTGATAGGCCACAGGACCTTTTGGTCTGATCCTGGGTAGCGATAGTGAATCTGACGTCGAGTCTGATTTCGATCTCTAAAGAACGCGGTCTTGCGGATCTCGATCACACAGATGTGCGGAGGATACGTTTTCGACTCCAGTTGGTTGGCCTTGGCAAAGCGAATGCCGAGTTCTTTTGGAGCACGTCGCTTTAGAAGTTCAATCCAGTCGCTGTCTTCCCAGTAGACGATCCATGATTCGTTGCGTTGCGTGTTGGCGCGGTCTTGCTCCTGCTCTTCTTCGATCAGGCCACTGAACCCAAGCAGAAACGCCATCACAACCAACAGACCTAGCAGCATCAGCGCAGGTCCATTGCGAACAAGCCGCGCCATGTCCTTTCGAACAAGAGTCAGCACAATGTAGGGGCGTAGTCTCACTTGTAAGTCTCTCCAGTAAGTTTCCGAAATACGTCTTCGAATCGAAAGTCAAGTGAGTGCACCCTCAGATCGGACTGGGCACTAACCAACTGGGCAAGTTTCGCGCGTGACGCAGGGTCGTCTTGGTCAAAGAACTGCCGGACTTGCTGACCATCAACGTTGCATTCAACCCGCACCTTATGTTCGGCGTGGCGCGTCATGAATCCGCTTGGCGTGTCACTGTCAATCAGCTTGCCACGAGATAGTATTGCGACGTGATCACAAATCTCTTCTACCTCGGTCATATTGTGCGTGGTCAGAAAGACTGTGGTGCCGTCTTCACGCAGTTCCCGCAATAGACGGCGAACCAGACCAGTAGAGTGTGCGTCAAGGTTAGCGGTTGGCTCGTCACAGAAAAGAACTTTCGGGCGATGCAGAATCTCGCGGGCGATCAGAAGTTTCTTTCGCATGCCCTTGGAGTACTGCTCAACCTTGAGATTCGCAGCCTCGGAGAGTTCCAGGCGAGCCAGCACTTCGCCAATGCGTTGCTTGGGAAGGCGGTACAGCGAAGCATAGATCCGCAGGTTCTCATGCCCGCTAAGCTCCTCGAAGTGGTCCTCTGTGTCCGGCACGTATCCGCACAGCGATTTGACCTTATCGAGTTCTGCCGGAATGGAATGCCCCGCAATTGCAACCGTGCCTGATGTCGGTCGCAGCACACCGGTGAGCACGCGGACGGTGGTTGTTTTGCCTGCACCATTGGGGCCCAGGAAGCCAAAGATCTGCCCCGGTTCGGTCTCGAGGTTTAACCCGTCAACAGCAAGAAAATTTCCGAACTGCACGCGCAATTGGTCGATCTTGATCATGGTAAACTTTGCAGCTCGTTTAGCGCCGGAAAGTCCGACTGTCTTACTGGTACCGGGAAAAGGGCTTCGTCAAAACTGATGTCTATCATGGGATGCGCCGTAAGGCATCTGACCCGCCAAGTTTTCTCGCGGTCCGCTTCCACAGTCGTTAATGACTTCCTCGCCCGCGATTGATGACCGAAGTTGAGTACATTGGCCTTGTCATTACCGACTATCGCTGGCGCGGTGTAGCTATGAGTTGCAGCAGCAACGTCGAACTGCTGCACCATCTTGTGCGCTCGTGGCTTCAGCCTTTGTATTGCCAATGCGTTTGACGCGGCCAGCAGCGCAGGATATTTTTCGGATGAAGCAACATCCCTTCTAGTCTTTCTTTGGTTTGGAAGTGAAAGTGCCTTTTGGCCCGACCAGCTTCTTGGGTGTCTAGCCAATGCTCCATCGTCTCCCAAACTTCTAGCTAGGTGAGTTGCATTTGCGTGTCTTGAAGTACATGCAAAGATCGAAAAGATATTTGCAATAGTTATGCAAGTAGATTTCCCCGAGCAGTCGCCGTCAACCGCACATGCAGTCGTTTTTTTAGAAAGGCAAGCATTTTGCAGTTTTGCGGATTTCCAACTTTTTTGGCCTAACTCTCTGGTCTTGCGGCGAAGAGACAATTTGCAAGGAAAGGAGGAACGACTGGTTTTCCCGCTCTTTTCTAATTGAATCTTCGCAAAGCACTTATGTCGATAAATGCATATGCAATCGATTTGCATCTGAGTGGCCAGCCGCTATGATGCTCCTGTATTCGAGGCAAAACAATGGCGGAGCCTCGTAAGTTTGGTTTGATGCGATCGACACCCACCTTTGATGTCCATGGAATTAGCAAACAATAGCGATCTGCCTGATGTTCAATTGATTCGCGACGAACGAGAGATCGCAATCAACCGGGTAGCCGTCACCCCGATTGGTTATCCAATCCAGTTTGCATCCGTCGCGAGTTCGGATGCACGCCCGCAGCCTACCGTTGCAAGCTTCGAAATGTTTAGCATGGTGCCTTTTAATATCATTTTACATGTAGCTTGCATGTTTGCCGTGACTTTGATCGGATGCACCCAACCCGTTTCCTCCGAGACCAAAGAATCGCCATCGTTGTCGGTAGTTCATGGCTCTCAGTTGGAAAGCTATGTTGCTCAAAGCGACGTACCCGTTCTCGTTGAGTTCGGCGTCGACTTTCAATGTGAGCGTTGTCGCCAAATGAAGAGTCCCGTTGTCGATCTGGCCGAGCGTTTCAAGGGCAAAGCAGATGTGATTCGCGTCGACTTCAGTGCTAATTCGGCGATGGTTTCTCGGTTGGGCGGCACCATTTGCCCCACCTACGTCCTGTACTGCGATGGGAAGCCGGTCAAAACCGCTAGCTTTCCAATCTCCACAGACATCCTGGAATCGCATCTGATAGAAGTCACAGATTAGTGGCCTTCGCCCTCTTTTGCCTGCAGTGCCTAGCTGGACAGCGCCACTTTTATCAGCCGCCGTGCGTTGGCACCCGGT
>CAYNNP010000403.1:0-4129 GCA_964398215.1 uncultured Pirellulaceae bacterium
ACCATTGCCATTGGATGTTGGAGGATTTGCCAAGCATTTTGTTGGCAATGGAATTGGGAATGACGGACAATTTGGTTTTGCCGGGCAGCGGTCACCAAACGCCTTTCAATCAACATTGCATTAGTGAATTAGATTTGCCCAACGCGACATCAACTGATGTGGTGAAGACAATCATCCGAGTGAAACAATTGGACCTCGTGCGTACAGGCGATTATCAGCCATCGGCGCTGAAGCGGTTGCGAGCCACGTTTGCGAATTCAGAAAAGGCAGCCGAACGACGAGTTTACATTTGTCGTGACCAGGCAGAATACCGTAGCTGCGCAAACGAAGACGAAGTATGGGGCGAACTAGAACAACGCGACTTTGAACGCGTCTATATGGAAGACCTTTCACCAATGCAGCAAATCAGCACGATGGCGGAGTCGAAAGTGGTGGTGGGCGTTCACGGTGCAGGGATGGCAAATGCCGCGCTTGCACCTCAAGATGCCGCAATTGTCGAAATCGCTGATACGCAGTGGGAATCTGAGAACAAAGACATTTTTTTGAAGCTCAGCTCGGCTTTGTCGCAGCGGTACATACGTCTGGACGGCGTCGCAGAAGATCCTACAAAGCCTGGCGGCTATCGCGATCTGATTGTCAACATTCAAGAACTTTCTTCTGCGCTGGACTCAGTCCTTTAGCAATCACCTAACCGAAGAAATCATTCACAGAGAATAAAGATGCTACACGTTGTCATTACAACTATTCAGCAACCAACTGCAAGCGTTTTTCGCTTGGCAGAGCAACTGTCAGGTGATCGAGGACATCTCGTGATCGCAGGCGACACCAAGGGGCCAGATAAATTTGATTTGACAAGTGTCGAAGGGTTTTCCGAGGAACAACTTTCGTTCTTGAAAATCGATGACCAACTTGAATCAGGCTTCGCGGTCGCTGGCTTGATGCCCACCAAGCACTATTGCAGAAAGAACGTTGGCTACCTAACTGCGATGAAGCGAGGTGCAAGTTGCATCTATGAGACAGATGACGACAACGCACCGCGCGACACTTGGAAGCCTCGTCAGGAATCGGTCAGTAATTTAAGGTTTGTTAACTCGGTTGCAGACGATGAACCGACTTGGATTAACGTCTACCAACATTTTACAGACGGGCTAATTTGGCCGCGAGGTTTACCATTGGACAAGATCAAGGAGCCATCAACACCGTCAGCTACTGCCCCTTCAACCTTAAAGGCAAACAATGGTTGGGCTCCGATTCAACAAGGATTGGCGGATGGTGCTCCCGACGTCGACGCAATCTGGCGTTTAGTGCTGGACCGCGAATTTGACTTTCAGGATGGTGACAGCATGATGTTGGCACCTGGCCAATGGTGTCCGTTCAATACACAGACGACTTGGTGGTGGCCGGTGGCGTATCCGCTGTTGTACGTGCCCAGCTATTGCTCGTTTCGCATGTGCGACATCTGGAAAAGCTTTGTAGCACAACGCTGTTTGTGGGAATTGGAAACGGGAATCGTTTTCCATGCTTCGGAAGTCATCCAAGACCGCAATCCGCATAACTTGATGCGAGACTTTTCCGACGAGGTGCCTGGATACGAGCAAAACAATCGATTGGCGCGCGTATTGGAAAAAACGAAACTCGAAAGCGGTCCTGGTGCTGTTGGCAACAATTTGCTGAAGTGCTACCAAGCTCTGGTGAGTAATGAAATTTTCCCGGAGAAAGAGCTACCGCTGGTCGAAGCTTGGTTGGCAGATGTTGCAACTACGGTTTCAAAGGCATCATGAATATGGGGCGTAAAATGCGGATTTGCTTTGTCGGATACAACGCTAACGCAAATGGGTCTGTGATGAACACGACTCGGCGTCAAGCGGAGCACCTGGCCAATTCAGGTCACGAAGTGCTGCTCATCAGTAACCGAGAAGCGACCTGGGACACCGTCACATACCTTGACCCTGGCAACGATTCGGAAACTAGAAAACTCTCATACATTGTCAATGGAATTTTTAGAAGGTTGCCTAAGTCGCTTTCCGCCATTGATATACGAGAGTACTACGTGCAAAGCCGATTCGTTAATCGCATTGAGAATTTATTCTTAAGTTCTGAGTTGCTGCAAAAGTGCGATGGCATCGTCTGCTGTCAGCATTTTGTCACATTTGCGCTTTCAAAAATCCGAAAACAGTTTGGAATACCCTACGTGTTGGTCGCCCACGGAGATATATTCACACACCCACGCAAGGCATTTCCGATTGCTGTTCGCCGCTTTTATCAGCGAGCTGCACGACATGCTTATCAAAATGCAGATTTACTGGTTGCGGTGAGTTCGTCACTCGCGAAACGCGCTGTAGAACTCGGGCGTTGCGAATCAACTGTCGAGGTGATCGCGAATGGGATTGATGTTGGCGAACTCGGCGAACAACCGAATGTCGTGAGGCAAGATCGGGGAGCGACGCATTTGCTGTACGTCGGAAGACTCTCGCCAGAGAAAAACGTTTCTTGCTTATTAAAGGCGTTGGTCCGTCTAAAAGATCTTAATATTGTCACAACCATTGTTGGCGAGGGCCCTGAGCGCAAACGTTTGGAAGCTGCCGCGCAACATGCAAAGATCAATAGCGTGACATTTGTTGGCTACGTCCATCGAAAGGGGCTTGCTAGCTACTATGCCAGCTGCGACATCGTTGTGCTTCCGTCACTTACGGAAGCTCAACCAGTAACGACGCTGGAAGCTGGCATTGCATCTCGACCAATCATTGCGGCGGATGTCGGTGGCGTTGCAGATGTAGTGAAAAATCGTGTCACAGGAGTTTTGTATTCATCTGATTCAGTCAGTGAATTAGAAAACGCGATCCGAGAATTGGCTACGGATTCGGCTCTTCGTTACAAAATGGGCGTGAACGCCAGAGCGGCAGTCGAGGACTACCGTTGGCCAAACGTGCTGTCGCGTTTTTGTTCAGCAATCGAGAAAACATTCTGATCGAATCAAACCGGATCACTTAGCGTCATGAAATCTCGGCAATACAATTTCTTGGCGTTACGCATAAAGCGAAATCCTTTTGCAGTGACTCCAGAATCAAAGGTTTAGTTAACAATCAATGGCATTTGAAAGACGATACGACCCAGAACAAAAGCAGCTGATCTATCTTGGAGCACCTGCCACACCAGAGTTTTGGGATCAAACATGGGAATCGCAATGCCTGTCGCGCGAGGATTTGTTGTCAACCAAAGAAACAACTTGGTCGCGGGTCAATAAAGAATTCTTGCGACCCGAAGACGGTCCCATTATTGAAGGTGGCTGCGGATTTGGAATTCAGGTAGCTGCGATTCATAACGATGGCTATAGCGTTACAGGAATCGACTTCGCTCCCAAAACGGTTCAGTACTTGAAGAGCATCGCACCAGAAATGGACTTTAGAGAAGGAGATGTTCGAAATCTGGAATTACCCGACAGTTCTCAGGCTGGGTATTGGTCGTTGGGCGTGATTGAGCATTTTTGGGATGGCTATGATGATATCCTTATGGAAGCGTATCGAGTTCTACAACAGCGTGGAATATTCTTTCTTGTCTTTCCGTTTATGAATCCCGTCCGAAGCCTGAAGGGCCGTATTCGTCTCGTTTCGCGTTGGGATAAACGTCAACCCGAAAATTTTTACCAGTTTGCGTTGCGAAGCGCGTCAGTAGTTGAACGATGTCGAAAACTCGGATTCGAATTGGTTGAGCAAAGGACCATGTTACCAACACAAGGACTAGCTGAGGAATTGCCTCGATTTTCTTCTTTCATGAAGAGACTCAATGCCGACCAACAGTTAGGCGTGGCGAAAAAAGTTGCGCGACGTGTTCTTCAAAGGCCTTATCGTTTTCTGGCAAGTCGATCATGCTATTCGCAATTACTGGTTCTAAGAAAGCCGTGAGCGTTTCGGATTTGGCAGGTCGTCAGTGCCGTGACGTTAATCGAATTTAAGACACGTACGTTCTGGTTCTTTTGTAAACAAGCATCAATCTTTTATGCATTACGCTCCAAAAGAAATTCAGCTCAGCTCGATTGGGCAGAATCCCACCGTTTCGATTTTGGTCCCGAGCTATAACCAGGGCCAGTTCATTGGTGATACGATCGATTCCATTTTGCAGCAGGATTATC
>CAYNNP010000404.1:0-2398 GCA_964398215.1 uncultured Pirellulaceae bacterium
TTACCCTCCTGCGCAGCGGGAGGGTCGGGCTCTCAGGCCCGGGGAGGGCCCTCTCGGCAGCTTCAAAACTTACGTTTCGGGCTGCCAATGCCACCCAGAGTCAAGCAGTACGTTGAACTTCCGCCCAAAATCTATTGTGGCGTCAACGGAATCCGTGGCGATCTTTCACAACAGATTGCCGCTCGCCTAAGATATGTTTAAATCACATGATGTAAACCAACACTTTTCCTTTTGAATTCACATGCTTAGAAAACCGACTCATTCAAGTGCTTTGAACCTCGTCTGCTTTGCCTCCATCGGAATGCTCTTCAGCAGCATCGGCAATGCCGAGGACTGGACACAATTTCGCGGTCCAAGTGGAACGGCTGTGGTCGCGAGCGACAAAGCGTTTCCGTCGGTTCTTTCTGAATCCAATCGAACCTGGAGCACGGAGATTCCAGGCCAAGGTTGGTCCAGCCCCGTCTATGCCGGCAAGCACATTTGGTTGACAACGG
Source organism: uncultured Pirellulaceae bacterium (assembly GCA_964398215.1). Lineage (GTDB taxonomy): Bacteria > Planctomycetota > Planctomycetia > Pirellulales > Pirellulaceae > CAYNNP01. Next base: position 495 of record CAYNNP010000404.1, read on the forward strand.
CAGAGACCACCAAAGCAACCGAATCACAGATTGCTCAAAAAACAAAAGACGTACAGTTCGCGCAAATCAAGACCGTTGCAGGGTCCATCCGACTAAGAGCCATTTGTGTTGACGCTGAATCCGGAAAGATCCTTCACAACAAATTGCTTGCCAGTGTGAACGATCCCGATTTGGTCAATCCCTTGAACTCTTATGCATCGCCCACACCAGCGATCGCGAACGGTCGTGTTGTTTGTCATTTCGGAAGCTATGGGACTTGGTGTTTAGACGTCGCAACCGGTGAAACGATTTGGGAAAACAAACTGGTGATCGACCACAGTGTTGGCCCAGGCAGTTCACCGGTGATTTCAGGCAACATCGTTGTGATCCCTTGCGATGGAATCGATCAACAGTTCGTCGCCGGCTTGGATTTGCAAACTGGCAAGACGGCCTGGCAGACAAAGCGTCCGCCGATGGGTTCGTCAAACGGTGAGTACCAAAAAGCGTACAGCACTCCGCTGCTGATCAAACTGGGTGGTCAAACACAAGCGGTGATCCCGGGCGCGCAGTGGGTCTGTGCTTACGAACCGGCAACAGGAAAAGAGATCTGGCGTGCCGACTACCAAAGCGGATTTTCCACCACACCGATGCCGGTCTACGAATCGGGCCTGCTGGTTTGTTCGACTGGTTACATGGCGGGCAAACTGTTTGCGATTGATCCCAAGGGAGCCGGCGACATCAGCAGCCAAATCACATGGCAGTCCACCAATGGCGGCAACACGATGCCAACCTCGGTCGCAAGAAATGGCCTGATCTACTCGGTCGGAGAAAGAGGTATTTTGTCGGTCCATAAAGCTTCTGATGGCAGCTTGGTCAGCCGAGCACGCCTGGGCGGAAAGTACGCTTCGTCGCCGCTATTGGTGGGCGACATGTTGTACGCTGGAAGCCAAGCCGGCGAATTGAGTGTCTTTCAGATCGATGGTGCAACCGGCAAGCCGACTCTGTTGCAGAAAAACCAGCTAGATGGGGCAATCATGGCCAGCCCCATCGTCATCGACAACGATCTATTGGTCCGGACCAGTAAATCTCTCGTTCGATATGCGTCAAAGTGATGATGATTTCGCTTCGTTATTGAATTCCCTTTCAGACGCGGCTGATTTATAATCCGCCGATCTGAAACAGGCACGCGCAACGGCGGCCAATACATCGCACCAAGTTAGAGCATCATGGCAAAGAAAAAACGAACCGCCAAAAAGAAAGCTTCTGTCAGCACTACCAAATCTGCTGACACAAGCGCACCTGTCGCTGCCAAGTCCCCGACGAAGCGAGCAGCAAAAAAGAAATCGGCTGCAAAAGCGAAGTCCAAAGCTGGCGCTAAAAGTGTCAGCGTCGATGAAGTGATCAAAAAATACGAGCAAGTCCGATCGTCAAAAGAAACTTCGCTGACAGCGGCTCGCAAAAAGATCACTGAGAATGAAAAGAAGATCAAGCAACTGCAAACCGAGAACAACAAGCTAACCAAGCAAGCGGATAAGAGCGAAACGGAATTGCGTACGATTGACCAAAAGCGAGACGCAGAGATTTCAAAAGTCCTCTCGCGGCTTGGGGTTCAAATTTCGGGACAGTCCACCGAGCAACCTCCAGAGCCAAAACCAGAACCTCCAACGCCATTGTTCGACGACGCCGACGGAGCCGACGACAGCGAAAGCAAGAGCGAAGAATAGAAGTAGCTGGATTCGCCAGAATTCAGGCCGTTTGGTGAAACCGAAGTCTGGCGACTCCACCGTTCGTAGTACCGGCTTCAGCCGGAAACAGGTAGCGGCCTGGATTCGCCAGAATTCAGGCCGTTGGTAAAAACCGAAGTCTGGCGATTCCGCCGAATTACGACTACTCATGATACGCGGCATGTCATCCAACGTCGCAGC
>CAYNNP010000404.1:2498-4123 GCA_964398215.1 uncultured Pirellulaceae bacterium
ATTCCGCCGAATTACGACTACTCATGATACGCGGCATGTCATCCAACGTCGCAGCCGAGCAAAAAACGATCCGATTCAGCATCTTTCACTTGCTGACGTTGATAACGGTGGCGGCGATCGTATTTGCGTTGCCTCGGACGCGCATCTACTTTTCTTTCAATCCGACCAGTCTGATCTGGAAAGTGATCTTGATCGGATCGGAAATATTTAACTTCACCGGGATCATCGCTGGATTTGTGTTCGTGCTGCATGCATGGTTCATTGCTGGAAGTGCAAGGCATCCAGGTCACCAACTGACGACAGTATGGGGCAGCATGCTATGCATCGTTTTCAGCGGACTATTTCTGCTGAATTTCAATGACTCGTCGGAATCGGAATTTGGACTCGTCTCCGCATCCAGTCGAATCGTGCTGGCGGTTGGGTGGTGCGTGGCGGCAGCGGTCGCTTTGAATGGAGCGTTCCGAGATCGGTGGTGGTGGCGGATCACATTTTTGATCATCGCAAGCCACTTCACACTCAGCACGGTCACGATACTGTGCTTTAGCTTCGACAGCGACTACCCAGGCATGGGCTCCAGCGGCATCGTTTTCCTTGGCCTTTTATATAAGCTCAGCGAATTGGTGTCATTGATAGCCATCGTGTGGACGATCGTTTGTGCAGTGATCGACCTTATCACCAAAACTCGTAGAGACTGGTTGCATTGGTGGGCGATCTTTTTCATTGTGTCAATGGGTGTATGCAGCGAAGTGCTACCGATGATCGCCGCCCGGTTCCTTTCGCTATCAGAGCTATACAATGTTTGAAGGATTCACTGCGTCAGCCAAGTCGTCTTGTCGCTGACTGCGCCGCGCGATGATGTTGGCCAATCTTCTGCCGGATACCCTACGTAGAACAACCCTAGCGCCCGGTCGTCGTCGCCAAGCCCAATGAATTCACGCATGCGATCGCTGGTTGCTGCAATATTCGTCGACCAAAAGCCGCCCAGACCGTGCGCGGCTGCAGTCAAGTGCATATTGTGAACCGCACAACCGACAGCCAGCAGTTCGTCAAGCTCAGAGATCTTTTTGGACTCTTGGCGTTTCATTCCGATCGCGATCACAGCAGCAGCGAGCGTTGGATTGACTCGCAGCCCTTCGAACTTCTTTTTCCGAAAGTCATCGGGAGGACAGACTTCGCGATAGGTCTCAGACAAAAATTCCGCCAAACGACCGCGAGCTTCTTCCGTGAAGACGCTGAATCGCCAAGGCTCGGTCAGTCCATGAGTCGGCGCCCAGTTCGCGTTCTCCAGCATCTCTTCGATCAAGCCTTTTTCAACGGGTCGATCTGCAAGAAGTTTTGGTTTGATTGTTCGTCGTCGTCGAATCAGCTCTGAAATTTGTTCCATCAATTCGCTCGGTTTACCAAAAGTAGTGATGTGTTTTGGTTTACATCGTATCCGCGTGACCGCCACGCGAAAGGCCACATGATTCGTTGGCAATTCTAGGACAACTCAGTTTTTGATTGTGGGGCATTTTGGTAACCCGACGCGTGAGAGTCCCGAAGGGACGGCATGCTGTAGCCACGGGTGTAAACCCTTGTCTTTACCCACAACTACTTGGCCCAAAAGCTCGAAAGCACGTGATTAT
>CAYNNP010000405.1:0-4115 GCA_964398215.1 uncultured Pirellulaceae bacterium
AAACGTGCAGATTTGGCCCCTTTCCACGGAGCTTGCCAGTGGAAATCGGATCTCTCTTGCCAGCGCATTGGGAACTCACTATTAAGAATACGATGGTTAGTTCTCTGCCCTGCCCAGCCGCTATGTCTATGCCAGACCTGTATTTCACAAAAGTACCGTTCCGAAACGCATTCCTGCGACTTTGCAATCGATTCACGAAAGGTAACGAACTCTCGCGGTTCCTTCGTCGCTGCGACGTGAACTTGGTGTTGGACGTCGGCGCTAACAAAGGGCAGTATGGACGCGCGTTGGTTCGGTCAGGCTACCGAGGCCGTATCGTTTCGTTCGAACCTTTGCCGAATGCGTTCGAGAAACTTCGGATGAATCGATGGGGATTTCGCCAATGGCAGATCGAACCGTTTGCGCTGGGTGGCGCGTATGGCAAAGCAAACTTCAACATAGCCGCAAATTCTCAAAGCAGTTCTTTGCAGCCAATGTTACCATCGCTGGTCAATGCGGCACCGTCGACCGCCTACGTTGGAACCTGCGAAGTCCAGGTGCAGAAGCTGGATGATATCTTTGAACGCTACTATGTGCCCGGCGATCGCTGTTACCTAAAAATCGATGTGCAAGGACACGAGCACGAAGTCATTTTAGGCGCGACGAAAAGCCTTCGTAACATCATGGCTCTGCAAATCGAATTGTCGATGCAGCCACTGTACAGTGGTGCTCAGACTTGGCGCCAAGCCATCGAGATGCTGAACGACTACGGCTATCGCTTGGTAAAAATGGAGCCAGGATTTAGCGATCAACGCACCGGCGAAATGCTACAAGCCGACGGTTTCTTTCTGAAAGAACACGCGATTCAATCTTTAAAGTCGGCGGCATAAATCGCTGACGCCATCGCGAGACTAACGGCAGAGCGTCGCGCGAGCCGCAAAGTTTGCGAAATATCGAACCAGTAGGGAATACTGGCTGGGGTTCGATTGAGACCCGGGTGTTGGCGACTTACAATACGCCCTGTCGAAAGTATTCCCGCACATCTTGAGTCGAGTCAAATGAGAATTGCAACTTGCGTCTTTTTATGCCTGGTAGTGGCAAGTGTTTCATTGGCAGAAGCACCAAAGTCAGAACCGTTTGGGAAAACCAAAGACGGTGCTGCCGTCGAATTGTTCACCATCAAAGGCGACAAGGGATTGGTCGCGAAAGTCATGACACGCGGCGCGACGCTTGTTCAATTGCACGCTGCCGACAAAGACGGCAAAATCGAAGATGTGATTTTGGGCTGGGATGATATTGCTGGCTACGAGAGCGAAGACAATCAATATTTTGGTTGCACAACTGGTCGTGTCTGCAATCGAATCGCTAAGGGCAAGTTCAAACTGGACGGCGAAGAATACACGCTGGCGGTCAACAACGAACCCAATCACTTGCACGGTGGCGTCGAACGCAGCTTGGACAAAGTCATCTGGAAAGCGAAACCGATCGACAACGACAAAGGTGTCGGACTCTACATGACTTACAAAAGCCCTGATGGCGAAGAAGGTTACCCTGGCAACCTATCCGTTAGCGTTCGGTACTTTATCGCGAAGGGGCAAAACCGATTGACCATTAGCTACTCAGCGAAAACGGACAAGGCAACGCCAGTCAACTTGACCAACCACGCGTATTTCAACCTCGGCGGTGCGGGCAGCGACACAGTTCTCAATCATCGCCTGCGATTGAATGCGGACAAGTACACGCCGGTTGATGAGACGCTGATTCCAACGGGAGAAATCAAGGATGTCGAAGGTACCGTTTTGGACTTTCGCAAATCAGTCAGAATCGGAAAACGCATTGATGAACTGACTGAGACACCGGCGCTTGGTTACGATCACAACTTTGTTTTAAACAAACCGAAAGACAAAACCTCGAAGTTGAACTTGGCTGCCATATTGGTGGACCCCGAATCTGGCCGAGTTCTCCGGATTTCAACCAGCGAGATTGGAATCCAGTTTTACACAGGCAACTTTTTGAAAGGACAAAAAGGCAAGGGCGGCAAAACCTATGCTCACCGAAGTGCGTGTTGCTTGGAAACGCAGCATTTTCCGGACAGCGTTAACCAAAAGGGATTTCCCAGCACGATCCTGAAACCGGGCGAACAGTACAAAAGCATGACGAGCTATTCGTTTGACGTCATCAAAGAGAAAAAGTAGGCCTTTCTGGCTGATCAACGAACCAAGAAGCTCTGGCGACAAGCTGGGGCTTCTTTTCTTTCGAAGTCCTAGCGAATCGGGCGTTTTGAGTTTGATTGGCAACCGCTAACATTCAGATTCATTTCCGACTTCCCAAAATTGTGTCGAACGAACATTGATTGACGAATCGCTTTCCGTGCTGTTTTCACCTGAGCCCGATCCAGTGGCTGTGGGCTACCAGCTTCACCAACTTGCACAGCTCGATGCAGCGCAGTCGATGGAATTGTTTGCCGAAGTGGTTGACAATCCCGAGGCATTGTCGAGTGCGGACCCGGCAGTTGCTGGTGGATTGTTGCGCGTGCTGCATACGCTTGCCCTACGACACGATAGGAATACCGTCCTGTTGAGAATCGATCCATCCGTGTTCGTCCGCATCAACGAGGCAATTCCCAAAAAGACGTCCAACCGTTACCTGATTGGGCACATGCTTGCGATCAGCCGAACCCCTGACGCACTGGGAACACTGATCGAGTTTCTGAAGTTCCATCCTCCCAGCGATTGGATGCATGCAGCTCAAGTCATCAGTCCTCTCATGCAGTCCAATGACTGGCCGGTCGAAGCAGTTTTTCCAGAGCTGTTGTCGTGCATTGCGGAACGTTCGCTGGCGTCACCGATCATCGATTTGGCAAATTTTCTTACGCGCAGCAATCGTGTTTCTGTTCACCCCGCTGCCGAACAAGTTCAAGCTTTGAATCACTTGCTGGGCGAAGTTAGCCATCGGCTGGGCAAGTTTGAAGAGAACCCGCGCGAGTTTGGTGACGACGTAGAAACTGTACAAGATCGTCTTGGGCAAGCAGTCGCGCTTGCGGTTTCTTTGTGCGATGCCGTTGGGCTGATCGGCGACGAGACTTCGATAGGAAAACTGAACCAAGCCGTTGAGCTTCGGCATCGGCGTGTTCAATGCGAAGCCGCTGGTGCGCTTGCAAAGTTTGACGACGAACACGGCAAGGAGCGACTGGTTGAACTTTCCAAAGATCCAGCTGCGCGGCTTCGCGCGATCCATTACTTGGATGAATTGGAGCTCGGCGATTTGGTTGATGACCAAGAGCGTACGCCCAACGCAATTGCTGAATCAGAATTGGCCATTTGGCTTTGCCAGCCACAACAAATGGGTGTTCCGCCGACCGACGTTGAAGCAATCGAGTCACGGCGTTTGATGTGGCCCAGTTTCAATGATCCCGTCGACGTATTTCTCGTTCGATACGAATACAATTTTGGCCAGCAACAGTTCAGCAACATTGGAATCACGGGGCCGGTCGTCCATACGATGGCTGCCGACGTTGCAGAGTTGCCTACCGATGATATCTTTGCCATCTATGCGGGCTGGCACGCGGAACACGAAGAGATTTTTTCGATTCCCGTTGGTGAATTGAATCCGGCGCAGGCTCGAATGCTTCAGCCGTTGATCGAGCACTTGGAGCGGGCTGGATACGAAGGCATTCAGCCTCTGTTGCTTTGCTTTATGCTGGACGAACATGCGGCTGTATTCGAGGCAAGCCGTGAAGACACCAAGTGCTTGGTGGTGAGTGACGCATTGGAAACGATCGACCATCCGATTGCTGGCCGCCCACGTCCCTTGATGCCAGAGGATCTGTTCAATCTTTACAAAGGCCGCAAGATGCTGCGAACATTCAATTCGTAATGTGGCGTCCGCTATCGGTTCCCCTCTTTTATTTAGATCGGCACGGATTTTCTGTTTTCCGGCGATCAATGCACTAACAAGCTGAAAAAGACGCAAGGACGCGTCGACCGGATCTATTCGCAGTCCGCTGCTGACACACTGTGGCTCGGAATCCCATTCGGCCTCCGAGGCTGTGGTTTTTTGGTAAATGCCTTTGCTGGGGAGCGGCAAGGCATTAGCCGTCGGCTAATTTGCGCAGAAATCGAACGCCACAAAAACGG
>CAYNNP010000406.1:0-4087 GCA_964398215.1 uncultured Pirellulaceae bacterium
GCAAACGCTGCAATTGCCGGAACTTCGGACGCAAGTAGAAACGTCGTTGATAGTGCAATCTCTGCGACACAATGGAGGCGTTTGCGCTGTTCCGGCACGTATCGCGTCCTCGGTCCAGCGTACAACCTTTCGGAGATAGGCTTTTACGTCAGGCATCGGTTTTTGGTAACCCGAAGCGTCAGCGAGGGACCGAGTCAAAATTGTGTCCCTCGCTCACGCGTCGGGTTACCAAAAGGACTCAGAACCAAAAAGTCACTTACCCCACCGCCGCCACGGCAAAGCAGTTTTTCAAACTGCTTAAAGTAGCTCGGCTCTCGGAGCCGAGAAATCGGCAGGTCTCGGCTGGGACAGCCGAGCTACTATGTTGCGGCCGCGCGCCACAGCGTTGCTTGCGACTTTGCCGTACAATGAACCGCTAGCGTCGACCAGCGTCGACATCTGATTTCTGAATCCAGGCTAGCGATTTGACAAGGGTTTGTATGAAACGGTTTGCGATCCCCAAGCACCGCGTGATTGATGCCGCTCCCATCGCTGGCATCTGCATCCTGATTCCGTTCGCTTATCCGATCGCCTTTGCGTTGCTTCACGTTTGGCTTTGGCTACGGCACCCACGATCGAAATCGCGATATACGATCGCGGCGGCCATAGCCTTGTTGTTCTGCGCCACAACACTGGGACTCGCGGCGCTGATTGCTTGGACTGCAACATCCGTATCCCGGGACGCAGACCTGCTCAGAAAAGTCACACCTGCGTTTTTTGGGGCCGTCACTGCTGGCGGTATCGTTCCCATTCTGTACCGACTTTTCTCGCGCAACTCCCTGCGATTCAAAAGAGAGAAAGCCGACGATCAGACCGAATCACAAGCGCGCGGCAGCATTGCCGACATCCTGTTCTTGTCTTTATTCGCGGCCGTCAGTCTCATTTCCTTGAAAACGATCCAGAGTGATATGTATTTCGGCCGCGCGGAATCGCTCATTCGTATTGCTCCCACGCAATTCGACCCGCTGATCGCATTCGCAGCTTCAGTTGCGGCTGTGATTTGTATGCGATTGACAACCAAATCATCCAAGCTTGCTCTGCTTGGCGTCGCCGTTTTCTGCTACTTGATGTCCGGAGCAATCCTGTACATCGCCCTCGAAGCCGGCACGGTCTTGGAGTGGTACAACAGCAATCCAGATGAAGAGCTGATGTTTGCGGTTCAGGATTATCGAATCGTCTCTGTCTTGCGGACCGCATTCCTGTCAGCCATTCCCCTGCCAGTATTCGCACTGTTGATGCGTGGCTGCGGTGTGGGCTTGGAATCGCAACAGGTTGCTGCCAAGCCGCAGGGTTTCATGACCAAGTCAGCACGACTGGTCGTCTCACTGATTGGTTTCTTGTGTGTAGTTTTCGTTGTCGGCTACGTTTGCTTTTTTCCGGGCGAGCGAGCAGCGGGCATCCCACTGACCTATTCACATTCCATCAATCCAAAACTCCTTTTATGGAAACAGCCAGTCAGTTCTTATCTAGCTCTCAGCGTTGATTTCTTTGTCTGGCTATCCGTTATCATCGTGGCCGTACCCAAACTATTGGCAAGTCTATTCTCGGAGCGAACAGCTAAATTCTGCCGGACGATTGTGATTGGTGGATTCGCAGCAATCGTGGTCTACGCGGTCTATTGGTACCCAATCGGGCTCTCCAGGCTGGCACAATCCGAAGGCATTGTCGGCGTCAGCAGAGCCCAGCAAGATGACTGTGCGGTGGTCAGCGTGATTCAAGACATCGAAAATTCGTTCGGTTGGAATCCGGAGTTTCGCAGAAGCCAGATCAGGGGTGCTACTCTGGAAAAAGCGGCTCCATCGGTGGTGCGTCGTGTTCTAGCATTACCAAGACTGACCGAACTTGATTTTGATGATTGCGAAATAAGAGCAGCCGACATAGCACCACAACAGGGATCGCGGTTCTTGAGTGAACTGACAATAAAGAACTGCGTGATCGAACCCGGTGCTGCAAAAATCTTGATGGCTCTACCATCCGTTTCGTCCATTGAAACAGATGTGACGTCAATCAACTCGCTCTCACAACATCCCATCCTAAGTGAATATATTGCGCAAGGGGATTTTGACTTTGATTTGTATGTCAACGAAAACGGCGTGATTGAATTGCCGCCCAATCTGTTGGATGCCGAACTGTATTTTCCTGACACCGAATCGCGTGACTTAGAAATCCGTGGCGCGGATTCGCTGGTAAGGCTTGAACCAAGGAATACGGTCGGCCAAGTGCCCCAGCATGTTTCTAAGCTGACCATTCGTAACCTTCCCGCGCTGCAGACTCTGGATATTGATGTTTGCCAAAAGTTCGATTTGACAATTGCAAACACGCCTGAATTGACTTCGATCGAAGACTGCGAAACCTACACCCGCATGCATCCAGCGATTTACGGGGAGCAGACAGCGAAAACAACCGCTTTTTCTCGCGTTACGGGCTTCAGGGTATCGGCGGCACCCAAGTTGCAACGTATCAGACTCGATGTGTCCGAATGCAACGACGCTGCCTTTTCGATCCAAGGTAGTCTTGCCAACAATCCACTAACACATCTCGAAATCGATGGACGAACCTACGAATCCGAGCACGCTGGCGGCCGGCTTGCAGCTGAAAAAATCTCCAAGATGCTGTCGCAGTTCCCTAACGGCAAATCGATTCAAAGAGTCCAGATTTTTGGCTCATCAATAGACCAAAGCGTTGCTCAGCAACTTAGCCGACTAAAGGTCGAAAGCCTTTCACTGTTGGACTGTGACATCCTCAGCAGTTCGATTGATGCATCAGCGTTTCCGGGCATCAAGTCGCTGGTCGCCGTTGGCTATGCACCGAACGATCAGCAGTTCGCTGGATTGATTGACAACGCACCGGCCCTGAAAGTCTTGCACATCAACGGATCAAACTTGACGAAGATACCTGAATCGTTTGCTCCAAAGGGCGGCGACATTTCGCTGGTTGGCGGTAGCAAGATCAAGTCGCTTTCCAGTCAGCTAATTCAAAATGCAGCTGTCTTATGCACAATGGACACCAAAGCAGTACGATCTGCTGCCGTCGATCGGACAGAGTACGATGACTTGGATGTTGTGTTTTGGCTGCAAGGTGAAAGTGCCAACTCAGCGACCGTTGCCAATATTGTCAAACGAGCAACTTCCAAGGGCGCGGCGGGTGCGCTGCGAGTTTGTCTTGTTGCGCCTACCGCCGATTCGAAAGACTTTGCCAACGCCGATTGGGGAGTAACACAAAGTCTAAGTGTGATTGATGCTCGAATCGATGATGCCACAGTCGCGTCATGGAAAATGCCATTTGTGGAGCACGTCGACGTATCCAAGTGTGATGTCACTGCGGCCACTTTACTGGACCTGTCGCAGCGTGGCTTACCATCGCTTGGGTTGCTTAGGATGCGAGAAATTGAATTCAAAACACCAATCAAACTTCCTGTTAGCAAAACCACCTGCAGCGGATTTGATTTCGCCGGCAGCAAACTGACCAAACGCGACCTGCTCTCGATTTTCAGATCCGGCGTCGACTGGGTCAATCTCGAGGACACAGGATTCACCCGAAAAGAAATCAATGTTATCAAGGAAAGCGTCCCCCGATCGCCAGATGTCTACATGTTTCGAGTTGGAAATTGGTGGCAGTCACGTTAAGCGAATAACGACAGATCGGGGACTCAGGCAAGCATCGATGGTAACCCGCGCTCTTGGGGCAGGCATTCGTTTTTGGTAACCCGAAGCGTGAGAGCGTGAGCGAGGGACCAAGCCAAGATTGATTGCCCCTCGCTCACACGTTTTGAAGCTGCGCTCTTGGGTAGGCCGGACCGAGCAAACGCTGCAACTGCCGGAACTTCGGACGCAAGTAGAAATGTCGTTGATTGTGTAATCCCTGCGACACGATGAAGGCGTTTGCGCTGTTCCGGCACATATCGCGTCCTTGGTCCAGCCTACAACTGTGCGATACTGCTATATTGTTCCAGGTTACTTTTGGTTTCTATGAATGAGTCTAGTGATATGAAAAGACGTTTTTTTCGAGTCGCGATTTTCGTACTGACAATCTGTTGCATTGGTCCTGA
>CAYNNP010000407.1:0-3998 GCA_964398215.1 uncultured Pirellulaceae bacterium
TGTTCGTAGATTGGGCACTCTTGCCCGATTCAAAGCGTATTTCAATTCAGTCGGGCAAGAGTGCCCGACGTACGTTTGCTGAAGTGCGTTTGAAGCCCTCAGCCATACGTTGGTATCCACGCACTGGTGTGCAGTCGGTTGCGGTGAGTCGGTCTTTGCGTGCGCTGTGTGTATAAAACGCAACCGACAAGAAAAGGTCAGTGGCAGCGTCAAAACTTTGCGCGGGGTAGCCAGCCGAACTACCGGACTGTCCCGGTTTATTCCGTGAATTGGCGTGTATACGCAACACAATTCTGCCAGGCCATTGGTCACTGTTTCACTGATTCGCAGTCGCCTGTGAAACCACACTGATTCCCCAAAAGGGGGAAACTACGCTACCCGCAAATTTTTCGCGGCCCGTGTAGTTTTTAGTCGTATGTTTCGAGAAGTAGAACAATCGCCGCGCATGTGGGGTAAACGGCACGGTGTTCGCTTGATGCGTCATGCATATCGAGCTTGAACACGCAGGGGTTAACTTCACCTTCGGCTTTCATCCTTGCCATTTGATATTTCTTTCTGGGGCTCACCATGAATCGCAACCACGATTCCGTTTCCACGTTTAAATCTCTGTTCGAATCACTTGAAGACCGTGTACTGTTTGACGGTGTTCCTGACGCGACATTTGTATTGCCAGAATCTGACGCAATGGCTCAGATGCCTGCGCAGACACAAGACCTTCAGCAATCGCCTGCCGCTGCGCCAAGAGAATTGATTCTGGTCGACGCTGGTGTCGAGAACAGTGAGCAACTACTGGCAAGCATTTTAGAATCCAAGCCTGAAAGTGCGCTCGAGATCCGTATGTTGAATGCTGGTGAAGACGGCGTTGAACAGATTAGTCGCATTTTGGATGAGGCTAATGGTAGTTATGACGCGATCCATATCATTTCGCATGGCGACGAAGGCAGAATCAATCTGGGTTCGTCCTCGCTGACTGCCGACACACTGAATCGCTACGTCGACCAACTGGCAGGGTGGTCAACTGCGCTTTCGGCAGATGCAGATTTGTTGTTCTACGGTTGCAACGTTGGTTCAAGCCCCGAATCATTGGAATTCCTGGACGCAATCAGCATGATCACTGGTGCGGACGTGGCGGCAAGTGATGACCTGACAGGTGCCGCGGAGCTGGGTGGTGATTGGGATCTGGAAATCCAGTCGGGCGAGATTGAAACCAATTCGCTACAGGCCTCGCGCTGGTTTGGCATACTTGCAAAAGAAGTGATCAATGAGGGAGGCGGTTTAGCGGCAGATGGTTCCGATGGTTTGGAAATTCATGCAATCGACAATGGCCAGATTCAAGTCGGATTCAAGTTCGAGGGAAACGCAGAAGGAAACTATCAGACTTTCAATCCGGGTGTAGCTGATGAATCAACCAGTCTATTCAATGGCGTTTACCTGGCGGTTGGGACTGAGGTCACAGGATCCAATCAAGGCGCCGATGGGGCAACGCGAGATGCGATCTGGGGCGAAGGTGGTCAGACCATTTCCGGAGCTGGTACAAACAACGACCCGTATATCGTAACCACAACCCTTTACACCAATACAGATGGCAATGAATCATACGATTCAACTACCGATACTCTGGTTGTTATCGAATCGATATACACGTCCCCCAATCCGTACTTTACTCAGCGCGTCACGGTTACTCCGCCTGAAGACAATACCGAATTTATCAAGTTCTACCATGGCATCGACACGTTTCTGTCCGGCGGCGACAACGGGCCAGCCTTCTCTTTGCCGCAAGATTTAGCTCAAAACAACGACGCCGGTGGTAATGCATCCCTGGTAGCGGTTCGTAAAGATCCGGGTGGGCCGAACGACTCGTTCTTTGGCTTTGCAGAGGCACAGGGGTCTCTGGAGTTTTCTCATTGGTATTCTTCCAACTGGCGTGGCAATGAAATCGGCGGCGGCGGCGTTATCAACGGCAGCGACATCAACAACGAATGGAACACAGACCCTTCGGTTGACAACGAAATCGCTATCCAGATTGATCTGGGCGTGGCAACAACGCCGCAGACGTTTGAATATCACCTAGCCTTTTCGGGTGAAGCGACGATTGATCTGGATAACGACGATTCCACGGCCACCGGCAATAGTTATGCCACGTCGTACAACGCTGGCAGTGGTGAAGTCATCGCGGTTGCTGATTCCGACGCCACCATTCGCAATGTCGTGGGCGATATCCAGGAACTTCGAATCGCGATTGCCAATCCAGTTGCAGGCGATTCGTTAGCTGTCAATCTTGATGCTTTGCCGCCAGACGTCCAGGTCAAATCACAATCGGAGACCGAGGTCGTTCTGGAATCGACCACGATCCCACAAACCGAAGAAGTATTCGACGCAGCTTTGGGAGCGGTTGGGTTTAGCACAACCAGCTTCGACACAACTGAACGTAGTCTTGAATTCGCGGTCACTAACGAACTGGGTCAAGAGGGCCGTGCCAGTGCGGGCGCCATCATCATCGTGCCGGACACGGATCAGGACGGAGTTGTTGACAATATTGACCTGGACGATGACAACGATGGAATTTTGGATGCCGATGAAGGGCTGGGGCTTTCTTCGGGGCAGTTCGCTCATCAAAACTTCAAGCGATTCGACACCGATGGAGTGTTGGGGATTGCGGGTTCAGTCAACGGGCAGTTTGAAACTGGCGTCAACGTAGATGACAAGCAGGACCAACCACTGGAAGTCGACGATTTGGTTGTCTACCAAATGAATGAAGGTGAGGACCTTGTTGCAGTTCGGTTTGTTAGCATCAGCGAAGGGGCAAGCTTCAATATCGAATTCAAACCTGCCGGAGACGCTCCGAAAATCGAATTCCAGGGTACTGAAGAACGTCTGGGGCCCGAAGAACGATTGCGAATGGAGATTTCCTTCTTCAGCGCGGACGATCCTGATTTTGCAGGCGCCGATCTAGGTCAAATCGCGGAGATCATTCGCGATCGAACTGGCGGCACGGCGGTTGAGCAAACGACCAGTATTCGTGTTGGTGACGTCGATGACACGTTGAACAGTGGAGACACAACAAAACGTATCGAAGGCGTTGGTGCGGATCTGTCGACGCTGCACTCTTATACGCTGGAAGAGGGCGGTAGCTTCACGCCCGAAGAGGAAGATGGATTTGTCCGGTTCCGTGGCACAGGCAACAATCCTGATGATGACATCCAGTTGAATTTTCTGAATGCCGATAGTTTTCAGGTTGAATTTTTGAACGATGCAGCGAGCAATGCTGGTTTCGGGTTGAGCTTCAAGCAAGCTTCATTTGATTCCGCACAAACGACTGCGCCAAATGGAACCGATAGCGACAATGATGGAATTCTGGATCATCTTGACCTGGACAGCGACAATGACGGTATCGCTGACAACATCGAAGCTCAATCAACCGCTACCTACATCGCGCCCAACGCTGATACCCAGGAGACTTACGCGGTCAACAATGGTGTCAACAGTGCGTACCTGACGTCCAGCGATACCGGAGGTCCCGGACTAACGCCCGTCAACACCGACGGTGACGACTACAGCGACAACTTAGACTTGGACAGTGACGACGACGGCGTGCTGGACATCGCCGAAAGCGGACTTGGTAATAACGACACCGATGGCGACGGCCGAACGAATGCCAATGTCGGCGCCAACGGTCTGGATAATAGTGCAGCGCATGAAGCCGTTGATGATTTTTCGGACGTCAACGGACTGGGCCACGATGGTAGTGAATTCCTGCTGGCTGACACCGATGAAGATACCTCCGCCGATGGCAGTGACGCGACACTTCTGACAGCTGATCTCGATTACCGTGACAATTTCGGGCGGGACACTGATGGTGATGGCGTTACGGACGAAGAGGACATCGATGATGACAACGACGGCATTTTGGATGTGGTCGAAAACGGATTTGTGGCCGGTCCTAGCGGTGCGTACACGTGGACGCACAACGTGAATAATGGGACGAGCACAGCTGGAAT